>CAIZNF010000688.1 GCA_903934275.1 uncultured Nitrosomonadales bacterium | reverse complement strand
GACCGTAAATGCCGTAATGTATTTGACGATTTCCTTGAAGCTGGTCAAAAAGAAAACGATGCCGAATACAAACAGGAGATGGTCGTAGCCAGAAAGCATGTGTGTTGCCCCTAGCCACATATAGCGCAGATTGCCGCCTTCGATAATCGATAGCTTCTCTGCTTCCGACATGCCATGGCCGAGTGTTTGCCCGGCAAAGAGCACGATGACAAGAGCGAGAAGCCATCGTGATTGTTTCATCACAGATAACATGAATGCCTCCAAAAACGTAAGTTGCTCCGCAGGCAGAGTATGCACTACGGAAAATAGAGCGAACTAAAGACGTTCAGGAAAACTGAGGTGGGGCGCGGGGCTGACTGGGCTGGTGATGCAGTGAACGAGGCGGAGGATCATGGCTCTTGGATAGGCCAGATTCTCTTGTCTGAATGGGTGGAGGGCAATAGACAAAAGCAGTCAATGTGGCTGACGGGTTGTCCTGTTTTTTGGGATTTTGCGTACTCTGGTCGTGGTCGAGGTCAACAACCTTGGCTTCATCCATTTGCGGATGATCGGAGTCGATTGGGTCAGCATGAAAAATGACTTGCTGATGGGCGTGTGCCTCAACACCATGTTGGTGCTGCTCATCTCCGTGATCGTGCAGCACATTCAGATGTGCATGGGATGGCGACCACTTGAACGCAATAAAAGCGGCAAGCAGGAGAAAAATAAACGTTGTTTTGAAACGTTGCTTGATCATGAGGGTATCGAGTTCATGTTGCCTCTAGGTTTACTGCACCAGTAGCATACAAGTTTCGATTATACACACACAGATGATGAATCTTGGTCTTGGGCAGGTATCACAACTTAGATACAAAAGAGGGGCGACTTCCCAATGGGTCGAGGGTGTCCTCAATGGGTCGGCAGCACCATTTCACGTCAGGCTGCTTTCAGCCAATGACAGCTTCACGGCAGCCAGTTTGCAATCCTCTATGATCACTGTGTGCCACTATGTACAGATGTGCATAGTGGCACCTATGCACAGAACCGAACTATGTGTAGTGCCGAGTAGGTGGTCGTCTGAGATCAGCGTATTGGCTGGGTTTTCGATACGCAGAAGGTTTGTGATCTGCACATAGTTTATTCAGCAATCTGAGGTGAAAATTCCATTTTGTAATAGCCGAGATCAACTTGATGTACCAGCCTTGCTACAACAGGACAGGAATATGCTCTGCTATCGCTCATTTGGCACTTTGATTCAGTTTTTTCATGCACTGAAACTATGTACAGGTCGTATGGCTTCGATGTGCGGAAATGCTGAGGTCAAGCACTTCAACTGTGCATAGTTCACATCTGTGCATAGGTGCCAATTTCGGACATTCGCATGAGATTCTTAATTTTCTGGCAAACCTATTTTTAGCTGATAGGCTGATTCATTAACGTGTCACTATTTGTGATATAGTTCACTGCCATGCGCACTTACTTCGCTTTTCTGCTTGCTATCATGCTCTCACTGAACGCTGCTTACGCTGCATCGGTGGGTGTTTGCGATGCACTGGAACAAACAAAGAGCCACACTGCACATTTCGGGCATCACAGCCACGAGCATAGCGACGATTACGTTCACGATGAACCAGCAGTTGATGCTGATGGGGGAAGTAACGTTCCTGCTGTCAGCGACCACCACCATGCTCATGTGCATGCAGCCTTTTCCTGCCTCTTGTCAAACGTCATTGGTGTGACGCCGCTTGATGGATGCAGCACCCTGATGGCAACCCCATCCAGCATTTTTGTCTCTGCACCACAAACTCTCATCGAGCATCCACCCAGAGCAGTTCTCGCCTGAGCCGGCGGGACGCCCCCTTTCTCCCTGTAATACCCTGCGCCTGACCCCATGAATGGGTTTGGCCGCGTCCCGTCGAAATTCAACTTTTTCGTTGAGGGTTTCGATGATCTTGCATCTGCAAAAATTTTTATTCGCTTCTGTCGTTACTGCGGCATTGAGCGCATTTAGCCCTTACATCCCGAACACCAGCCATTTATCGCTTGGGTTACAAGCGCCTCCACGCATCATTCACACTGTTATTCCTTCGCAACACGCCAAGATTGAGCAAAATATTTTCACCCTCTGGAGTCCATCATGAAAAAAGCACCCCTCGTTTTCGGGTTTATCGTCCTGTCTATTACTCCATGCGCATGGGCGGGCGATGACGTCGCACTCAGTGCAAAGCAAGCGCAAGCCCTCGGCATCACAACAGCCTCATTGCCCAGCAAACAATCCGGTGAAGTATCCGGGCTGCCTGCGCAAGTGGTCATTCCCCCCAATCAACTCTTTGTCATCAGCACCCCGCTTCCGGCTATGGTTGAACAAATATTGGTAGGCGTGGGAGATAGCGTCAAGAAAGGCCAGCCGATTGCCCGATTACAAAGCCCTGCATTGGCCGAGGCGCAACGTGGTTTGTTGCAGGCCAGCGTGCAAAGCCAACTCGCCAAAGAGAATCTCGCCCGCGATGAAGCGTTATGGAAAGATGGCATTATCGCCGAAAGCCGCTTTCTCGCCACCAAGGGCTTGGCACTCGAAGCTCAGGCGGCATTATCGGAGCGCAAGCAGATGTTGCATCTTGCAGGCATGTCCGATGCTGCGATTGCACAGTTGCAATCCGGCAACAACTTGAGCAGCCTGCTTACCATGACCGCGCCGATTGATGGCGTGGTGCTGGAAAAATCAGCCAGCGCGGGGCAACGCCTCGACGCTGCGGTCCCGATGTTCCAGATTGCCAAGCTCAATCCGCTTGCTCTGGAAATTCAGGCGCCGCTGGCTTACACCCGCGATCTTAAGATAGGCGCGACGGTTACTGTCCCTGTTTATGCTGCAAGCGGCAGGCTCACCGCGATTGGGCGCAGCCTGTCCGGCACCAATCAAACTATCTTGTTGCGTGCCATGATCCAACAAGGCTCAGAGAATCTGCGCCCCGGTCAGTTTGTCGAGGCCAGTATCAGCACCAGCGCGAATAGCGGCGCGCAGTGGAATATTCCCAACAGCGCGATTGCGCGCATCGCGGGTAAAACAGTGGTGTTTGTAGAAACCCCCCAAGGGTTTCACGCACAAACCATCAACGTGCTGAATGAAGGCGCACAAAACAGCGTGATCAGCGGCGAACTCGTCGGCGATGAAAAAATCGCCGTGCGCGGCATCTCCACTCTCAAGTCCAGCCTGATGGGCATAGGCGGGGGTGAATAATGTTTACCAAACTGGTTGAATTCGCCCTGACACAACGGCTGTTGGTGGTGGCACTAACGCTGCTGCTGATCGGCGTGGGCATCTCGTCGTACCGCGACTTGCCGATTGATGCATTTCCCGATGTTTCCCCGACGCAGGTAAAGATCATCATGAAGGCTCCGGGCATGACACCCGAGGAAATCGAGACGCGCATCGTCGCCCCCATCGAACTGGAGATGCTCGGTATCCCTAGACAAGACATTCTGCGCTCCACCTCAAAGTATGCGATCGCCGACATCACCATCAATTTTAATGAGGGCACCGACATTTACTGGGCGCGCCAGCAAGTCGCGGAACGGCTGAATAACGCGCAAAGCAACTTGCCCGCCAATGTCACCGGCGGACTCGCGCCGATCACCACGCCGCTGGGCGATATGTTCATGTTCACCGTGGAAGGCGAGCATTTCTCCCTGCAAGAGCGCCGCACCATTCTGGATTGGGTGATACGGCCCGTCTTGCGCACCCTGCCCGGCGTGGCCGATGTCAATACGATGGGCGGTCTGGTGCGCACCTTTGAAGTGGTGCCCGACCACCATGCACTCGCTGCGCACGGCATTTCTTTTGCCGTGCTGCAACAGGCGATACAAGCCAACAATCACAACGATGGCGCGGGAACGCTCAGCGATGGTGATGAAGCGCTGTTGGTGCGCACCGAAGGCAACATCAACAATCTACAGGACGTGCGCGACATCGTCGTCGCCAGTCCGGGCGGCAACCCGGTCCGCGTCAGCGATGTCGCGCAAGTGCGCATCGGCAGCCTGACTCGCCTGGGTGTCGTGACCAAGGACGGGCAAGACGAGGCAGTGGAAGGAATAGTGGTCGGCCTGCGCGGCGCGAATGCGCAAAAAGTCGTCGCCGCAGTGAAAGCCAAATTGCAGGAACTCGCGCCCGCGCTGCCGCAAGGCATCACCACCAAGGTATTTTATGATCGTGGCAGCCTGGTGGAACGCGCCGTCGGCACCGTCTCTACAGCCATCGCCGAAGCCATCGTGCTGGTCGTCATTCTGCTGGTGCTGTTCCTCGGCAATCTGCGCGGCGCCATTGTGGTGGCGATCACCTTGCCGCTCGCGATGCTGTGTACTTTCATTCTCATGCAGCAGTTCGGCATGTCCGCCAACCTGATGAGTTTGGGTGGCTTGGCAATCGCCATCGGCATGTTGGTGGATGCGGCGGTCGTGGTGGTAGAAAACATCGAGTCGCATCTTGCGCATGATAAAAATAAGAAATTATCGCATCTGCATATCGTTTTCCGCGCGGTGAAAGAAGTTATCACGCCAGTCGCCGCCGGGGTCGCCATCATCATCATCGTATTTTTGCCGCTGCTCACCTTGCAAGGGCTGGAAGGCAAGCTGTTCATTCCGGTCGCCCTGACCATCGTGTTTGCGCTGGCCGCATCGCTGCTGCTGTCGCTGACCGTGGTGCCGATGCTGGCTTCCTTCCTGCTCAAGCGGGTCAGCCATCAGGAGCCGTGGCTGGTGCGCAAGGCGATGGGGATGTACGCTCCGCTGCTGCAACGCGCCTTAAACAAGGAGCGCTTAGTTATCATCGGCGCGCTGCTCATGCTGGTCGTTACCGCTGCCGTGTACACACAGATCGGCAAGACTTTCATGCCGGAAATGGACGAGGGAGACATCATCGTCGGCATCGAAAAATTACCCTCCGTCAGCCTGGAGCAAACGGCGGCACTCGATCTGAAAATTCAGCAGGCCATCATGGGGCAGGTGCCTGAAGTCAAAAGCATCGTGGCGCGCGCCGGTTCCGATGAAATTGGCCTGGACCCGATGGGACTTAACCAGACCGATTCCTTCCTGGTGCTAAAACCCATGAAAGAATGGCGTGAGCCAAGCAAGGAATGGCTGCTAGAGGAGTTGCGCAAGGTGCTGGATCAGATGCCGGGAATTTCTTACAGCTTCAGCCAACCCATTGCCATGCGTGTTTCGGAAATGCTGACCGGCGCACGAGGTGATGTGGCGATCAAGATTTTCGGCACAGACTTGAATAAGCTCAATGAAACCGCCGAGAAAATGGTCGGGGTGCTGAAAGGCATCAAGGGCAGCGAGGATGTGTACACCACGGAGAATAGCGGTGTGCAGTATTACCGCGTGGCGATAGATCGCCTTGCTGCGGGTCGTTTGGGTCTGAACGTGGAGGACATCGGCAACACCCTGCGCAGCCAGATTGAAGGCCAACAGCTCGGCATCGTGATTGAAGACGGGCGACGTACCCCGCTGGTCATGCGTGGCGCAAACGATATTCAACGCTCTCCCGCACTGTTTGCCGCACTCACCCTGCCCTTGCAAAACGGACAAAGCGTGCCGCTGTCGGCGGTCGCCAAGTTGGAGCGAGTGGATGGCCCGGTCAAAGTGGATCGGGAAAACGGCCAACGCATGGTGGTGGTGCGAAGCAATGTGCATGAGCGCGATCTGGTGGGTTTTGTCGATGAAGCCAAGGCTGCCGTCGCCGCACAAGTGACGTTGCCGGAAGGTTACCGACTGACCTGGGGCGGAGAATTTGAGAACCAACAACGCGCGGCGGCACGGCTCACCATAGTCATTCCGGTGGCACTCGGTATGATTTTCATGCTGCTGTTCGCCACGTTCGGCTCGGTGAGGCAAGCCGCTTTGGTGCTGACCAACATCCCGTTTGCCTTGATCGGTGGCGTGCTGGCCCTGTGGGTCAGCGGCGCATACATGTCGGTTCCCGCCTCGGTCGGCTTCATCGCGCTATTAGGAATTGCGGTGCTTAACGGCGTGGTGATGGTGTCCTACTTCAACCAGTTGCACGCCGAGGGCATAGACATTGCACAAGTCGTGTTTGAAGGCGCGAAGCGTCGTCTGCGCCCGGTGCTGATGACGGCCAGCATTACCGCTTTCGGACTGTTGCCGCTGCTGTTTGCCACTGGCCCCGGCTCCGAAATTCAAAAACCGCTTGCCATCGTCGTCATCGGCGGCCTGATTAGCTCGACGCTATTGACGCTCATCATGCTGCCCATCCTGTACCGCCGCTTTGGCCTTAAACGTGTGGAGAAATCATCATGAAAGATATGAATTGCTGTTTGACGCTGGTCTGCCATCACTCACTGGAAGAACGGCTGATAGATCACCTGCTGGAACATCCCGAATGGGTGCGTGGCTTCACTATGTTCAAGATGGAAGGCGGCAGCCAAAAAGAAGCATTGTCGAGCATGATCGAACAAGTACGCGGACGCTCACAGCGCGTCGCCCTCCAGACCGTGATGAATCTGGACGATGCGCACGCGCTAGTTGCTCATCTCAAGCGTGAAGAAAACAATCCAGAAATGAACTATTGGATCACGCCGGTGATCGAGTTCGGGAGGTTGATATGAAACGGAGCGGGAG
>CAIZNF010000687.1 GCA_903934275.1 uncultured Nitrosomonadales bacterium | reverse complement strand
TGCCCAACCTACGCAATGATTTACCAACCCGTTGTTAATGCCAAATAAACGGCATAATCGAACACCGGTCCAATGTCTCGTCTTTTCAGTCGCGGCCATCAGGCCATGATGGCAATCTCCGGCGGCAATGTCAGCGTCACTACCGTGCCTTCGCCTATTTGGCTGTCTATATTCATCCTGCCGCCAATGAACTTGATACGCTGCTGGATGCTGAACAGGCCGTAGTTATCATATTGTCTGGAGTTTAGCTGTTCCGTATCAAATCCCACTCCGGTATCGGAAACGGTAATCTCCAGTTCGCCGCTGTCCGCATCTATCACCATGATAATCTCAGCCTCGCTGACCTGTGCGTGCTTTAAGATATTGACCAGCAGTTCGCGCACCATCCTGAACAGGGTGAACTCCATCATTTCGTTTTGCATCGTTTTCTTGCACATATCCAGCTTGACACTCAGACCCGAGGTAGCTCTCATTTCCTCGGACAGCCACTCCAACGCCCCGAGCAGGCCAAACTTCCCCAGCACTGGCGGGTTCAATTGCATGGAGAGTGACCGCACTGATTGGCTGGAACGGTCGATCAGCAACTCGACATCCTTCAAGCCCTGCATGGAAAACTTTCTGTCTTTGCTGTCACACAGAGCTTCTATCAAGGCAAGCTTAAGCTTGGCGGCGATGAGGTCTTGTCCCAGATTGTCATGCAGGCTCTCCGCAATGAAGCGCCGCTCGCGCATCTCAAAGGTCAATAGCTGGTTCGTTACATAGATCAATTCATTTGTGCGTTCCTTCAAATCGGCGGTGCGGAGGATGACCAGTTCTTGAAGATTTTGGCGGTTCTGTTCCAACTCAGTTTTAATCTGCCTACGCTCGGTGATGTCGTAGTTGACCCCGATCATCCGCAGCGCTTTTCCGCTGCTATCCCGCAGCACCACAGCCTTGGCCTTGAGATAGCGCACCTCACCAGTCGGCAGGAGCACACGAAATTCGGAATCGAATACCCTTTCTTCGTGCAAAGCCGCTTTGATCTCCATATCACATCGTGCCAAATCGTCCGGGTGCAGCCCACTGAGCCAGGTCTGATATTCACCGGAACAGAGTTCACCGCTCTTGCCGTACAGTGCATGCATCTGCTCATCCCAGATCAGTTTGTTTTCCTGCACCAGATAATCCCACACGCCGAATTTGGCCGCTTTCCTGGCAAAGAAAAATCGCTGCTCAAGCAGTTTTGTCCGGGTAATATTTTCATGCGCGACGGTGAAACGAGACTCGCATTCGCATGGGAGTCTCATCACCCGCGCACTGAACCAGCGGATTTCGGTGGGAGAGTCGCATCGATACTCCAGCACGTATTCATTGTTTGATCCCTGCAGAACCGAACGGATGCCTGCTGCCATTTCTTTGGCACCTTCGGAATTCGGCCCAATTGAGGCGTTGCAAACAGTCAGATAATTTATGCCCACGTAAATGCTGCCCGGCTCAGCCCCATTGGCCTCGGCAAATTGTCGCCAGGGAGTGTTGACGGCAACGATGATTCCGTTCCCGTCCAGAACAGCCAGTGGCGTCTCGATGGTATTCACAATTTTCTCCTTGTCGTGCCGCAGTTTTTTATTGGCTAAATTATGTTCACGTTCGGGCAAAGGCTTTGAAACACCTTGTGTTGCGA
>CAIZNF010000686.1 GCA_903934275.1 uncultured Nitrosomonadales bacterium | reverse complement strand
TGGAGTTTGTGCGGACCATTGCCGTGGCACGCATCACCATGCCAACAGCACGCGTGCGCCTCTCTGCCGGACGGCAGCAGATGTCCGATGCGGTGCAGGCATTATGTTTCCTGGCTGGCGCCAATTCGATTTTCTATGGCGAGCAATTGCTGACTACCGGCAATCCTGATGTTGAAGCGGATCAATCCTTGCTCGATAAATTGGGTATGTACCCATCTACCGATAAGCAATGATATGGGAGCCTCTAAAAATCCACATTTCATCCCAACTGCTACGTTGCGGAAAAAATTTCTTGCTTACATATCACACGTATGTGGCGCTGCAAAATTCTTCCCACGTCTTGCATTTGGGTGAAATCTGAATTTTTAGAGACTCCCGTATGCATTAGTCGCGGTTTGACCTGACAGACGTTATCAGAAATTAACTTGCAAAACCGGTTAGGATGCAATGCTGTTTACTTAATAAAATTTCCGTTCGCCTTGAGCTCGGCTCTACATTCACCACCTGTGAATATAACCATCAACCAAATGTCCGCATCATTCCTCGATTTCTACAACAGCCTCGACCCCGATCCGCTCAAGCGCGGCAAGCAGTTCGAGCACTTCGTCAAATGGTTCCTCAAGGCCGATCCGGAATGGGCGACACAAGTTGACCAAGTATGGCTGTGGGACGAATGGCCGGGACGCTGGGGGGCGGACTGCGGCATTGATCTGGTGTTTCAACACAAGGACGGCAAACACTGGGCGGTGCAGGTCAAGTGTTACTCGCCCGACTACGACATCACCAAGCACGATGTCGATAAATTCCTCAGCGAATCGAACCGGCCAAGCATCCAGCATCGCCTGCTGATCGCCACCACCGACGGTATCGGTTCGAATGCAAAGCAAGTCTGCGATGCGCAAGAAAAACCCGTCGTCCGTTTTCTGCTGTCCGACTTCGATAAATCCGCGCTGGACTATCCCGCCAACTTTGCCGCACTCCCGCAAGCCAAACGCAAACCCCGCCCCGAACCGCGCGACCACCAGAATGAAGCCAGAGCCGCCGTGGTGCAAGGGCTGCAAACCGCCGACCGTGGACAGCTCATTATGGCCTGCGGCACGGGCAAGACTTACGTCACGCTGTGGATCAAGGAACATTTGGACGCGCAGCGCACTCTGGTGCTGGTTCCATCCTTGGGGCTGCTGTCCCAACTCCTGCGCGAATGGACATTCGCCGCCACCACCCCGTTTGAAGTGCTGTGCGTCTGCTCGGATCAAACCGTCGGCAGCAAGGGCAACGACGAAGCCATCCACAGCGTGGCCGACCTCGCCTTTCCCGTCACCTCCGATGCGGAAGAAGTAAAACGCTTTCTTAGCGGCGCAGGCAACCGCGTGGTGTTCTCCACCTACCAATCATCCTCCGTCATCGCCGCCGCCCAAGCCGACCCGGCCATTCCCGCGTTTGATCTGGTCGTGGCGGATGAAGCGCACCGTTGCGCGGGCAAGGTCGGCAGCGACTTCACCGCCATTCTCGATAATTTGCAGATACGCAGCGCCAAGCGCCTATTCGCCACCGCCACCCCGCGCACCTACTCCAGCACTGTTAAAAAAGCCGCCGAAGATCGCGGCGTCGAAGTCGTCGGCATGGACAACGCCGCCCTGTTTGGCGAAGTGCTGTATGCCCTGCCGTTCGGCAAAGCCATTGAACGCAAACTGCTCACCGACTACCGCGTCGTTATCATCGGTGTGGACGACCCCACCATCGCGCAGTGGATCGCCAACCGCGAACTGGTTGCTACAGATACAGGCATCGAAACCGACAGCGAATCGCTCGCCGCCCAGATCGGCCTGCTCAAAGCCATCAAGGACTACGACCTCAAGCGCATCATCAGCTTCCACAGCCGCGTCAAACGTGCGGAGGACTTCACCACCTATTTGCAAAACACTATGCAGTGGATCAGCGACGAACATCGCCCCAGCGGAATCCTGCGCACCGACTTCGTTTCCGGCAACATGCCCGCCAACAAACGCAAGATCAAGCTTGACCAGCTCAAAGCCTTGAGTGCCAACGAACGCGGTGTACTGAGCAATGCGCGCTGCTTGTCCGAAGGCGTGGACGTGCCTTCGCTCGATGGCGTGGCGTTCATAGACCCGCGCAGCAGTCAGGTGGACATCATCCAGGCCGTGGGTCGCGCCATTCGCCTGAGCCCGGACAAGAAGGCGGGCACGATTGTATTGCCGGTGTTTATCGCTGCCGGACAAAACGCCGAAGACATGATTGAGGCCAGCAATTTCAAACCAATATGGGAGGTGCTGAATGCGCTGAAGGCGCATGATGATGTACTGGCTTGCGAGCTGGATCAGATTAGAACTGAGATGGGGAGGCAGGCAGACAAAAGCGTTAATACCGACGGTCTGCGCAAAATTTCCATTGACCTGCCAGCCACAGTGGATGCGAACTTTGGCAATGCACTGCGCACCTATCTGGTTGAGCAAGTTACGGCATCTTGGAATTTTTGGTTTGGGTTGCTGGAGGCGTTCGTGGAGAGGGAGGGGCATGCCCATGTTCATGCGCTATATAGAACAGAAGATGGATATCGAGTTGGTAGCTGGGTAGCTAATCAACGAACAGCAAAAGATTTTATGTCACCGGAACGCATAGCGCGACTGGAATCACTACCCGGTTGGAGTTGGGATCGTTTGTCAGATATGTGGGAGGAAGGATTTCACTATCTCATGGAGTTTGTAGAATGTAATGGTCATGCCAAGGTTCCTGACGGTTACAAAACGACAGACGGATACCGCCTTGGTGGCTGGGTAAGCAAACAACGAGGTGCAAAAGACAGCCTGCCACTGGAGCGCAAAGCGCGTCTGGAATCATTGCCCGGTTGGGCTTGGGATCGATTGTCGGATATGTGGGAAGAAGGCTTTCGCTATCTCAAGGAATTCGCAGATCGAGAGAGGCATGCCAAGGTACCTGATAATTTCAAAGCTATAGATGGTTATCGCG
>CAIZNF010000685.1 GCA_903934275.1 uncultured Nitrosomonadales bacterium | reverse complement strand
GTCGGCTGGGTCTTTGCGCCATTCAGCATGTCCAACTTGATGTCCGGCATCATCGGAGAGCATACCGCTGATTTTGATATCGAGTTATATGACGGCACGCAAATCACCGATGAAATGTTACTGTCGGACGACGACACCATCAGTATTAGCAAAAAGCCCAATGTGTTGTTCAAGACTGCCATCAACCTTGATATTGCTGGTCGTAATTGGATCATGCTGGTCAGCTCGCACCCCGCTTTTGAAGCGCGCTTGAACAATGGCAAGCCGCGATTTGTCGCCAACATAGGCATCTGCGTGAGTTTATTGTTGACTTTGCTGGTATGGCTGTTGGCACGAGGCCGGATGCGCGCCATGCAGGCGGCGCAAGGGCTAAAGTGGGAGCTGGCCGCACGAAAGAAAATACAGATCGCATTGCAGGAGAGCGAAGAACGCTGGCGGTTCGCGCTGGAAGGCGGCAGGGACGGTGTGTGGGATTGGAACATCCAGACCGGTGAGACCCATTACTCCAAGCGCTGGAAAGAAATATTGGGTTACTACGAAAATGAAACTTGGAATAACTCGGACGAGGGGATGAAGGGCGAATGGATGACGCGCATCCACCCGGAAGATAAACCATCCGTACTGGCTGATCTGCAAGCGCATTTCGATAAAAAAACGACAACTGCCAGCTGCGAATTCCGCATGTTGTGCAATGGAGATAAATGGAAATGGGTACATTGTCGCGGTATGGTGGTCAGCCGGGATACAGAGGGCAAGCCGCTGCGATTGGTCGGCACAATCACCGACATTGCCGAACGACATGAGCGGGAGAATGAATTGCGGCTTGCCGCCACGGTGTTCAATATTGTGGATGAAGCAATGGTAGTGACTGACCACGACAATCGGATCATCACTGTCAACCCGGCATTTACCACCATCACCGGCTACTTGCCCGCCGATGTGATCGGCAAGAACCCAAGAATCCTTTCCTCCGGGCTGCAATCGCCTGAGTTTTACAAAAACATGTGGGATGCGCTGAATATTGGCGGTAACTGGCAAGGCGAAATCGTTAACCGCCGCAAAGACGGTAAAACGTATATCGAATGGCTCTCCATCAAGTCGGTGTGCTGCAAAAATGGCAACATCAGCAATTATGTGGCGGCGTTTTTCGATATCAGCGCGCGCAAAGCCGCAGAGGAACAAATGGATCATCTGGCACATTTCGATAAACTCACCGATCTGCCGAACCGCGAATTGTTCGCCGACCGCCTGCGCCAGGCATTGGCTCAAGCGCGGCGTGACAAGGAGTCATTGGCTATTATGTTCCTCGATCTGGATAAATTTAAACCGGTCAATGACACGCTCGGGCACAGCATTGGCGACTTGCTGCTGAAAGAGGTGGCCGCGCGCTTGCAAGCCTGTATGCAGCGCGAATCAGACACGGTGTCGCGTATAGGCGGCGATGAGTTTATGATTTTGCTGTCGCGCATTGAAGAAGATCGGGACGCGGTGATGGTGGCAGAAAAAATCCTGCACGCCCTCAATCAGCTATTCAATATCGGCTCCCACAATATCAATATTTCCGTCAGCATCGGCATCGCCATATATCCGAAGCACGGAGAGGATGCGGACCAACTGATAAAAAATGCCGATGTCGCCATGTATCGCGCCAAAGAAAGTGGGCGCAACGGTTATCGGATTTTCAACGAGGGGATTGAAGAGCGTGTCGGTGACTAATTCGCCGGGTAAATTTCTGTCCATTTTGGATGAGCTATTCACGCTTTTTAATTTCTCCAGCGACCACATTGCTTTCTGATTTTTTTCAAGAGTTTCTTGTTCGTCTTCAGAAAACTCCTAGAGCAAAATCAGGATTTCCTGATACTACTGCAGGCATTTGTTT
>CAIZNF010000684.1 GCA_903934275.1 uncultured Nitrosomonadales bacterium | reverse complement strand
CCCTGAAGATCGTCTTTCGACGCAATCAGGATGTTGGCGCCGGGATACGCACGCAGGAACTCGGCTGCAAACTGGTGAAGCATGTGGTTTGGCACCACATACATCGGTTTGCTTGCCTTGCCCAGGCGGCGAAGCTCCATGCCGGCACAGATGCAGGTCAGTGTTTTACCGGCCCCGACAACATGGGCAAGCAACGTGTTCAACTGACTTGCAACAATACGCCAGATGGCATCCCGCTGATGATCGTGCAGCCGGTATATCCTGGAAAACCCCGGCAACACCAGATGCTGACCATCAAACCTGCGCGGCACAACGCTGTTGAAAACATCGTTGTAAAGCCTCGCCAGTCTCAGTGCCCGCTCCTGATCGGACCACAACCACTCCTGGAATTTCTCCTTGAGCGACTGTTGCTTCTCGCGTGCCGCGATGGTCTCCTTCTGGTTGACCACGCGCTTGTCACGATCCTCAGGATCAGGATCATGCACGGTCGGCACCGTTTGATTCAACGCCTGGTCGAACAGGGTTGCTGCATTTACCCGCTCGGTTCCAAACGTCTGCGTGGCTGCTATCGACGACCTGGTACTGTAATGCATGTCGATATTCCACGCGCCTGCTGCCTGGCTGAACATCACGGTGTTTCCGTTGCACTCCAGAGTTTCATCCAGGAATGCTTCGTAATCGCTCGTCGGTATCCAGGTGGATCCGATGCGCGCACCGATTTCGCCTGGGGTTAAATCATCAGGAATCACGGCCTCCAGCGCTTGCGCATTTCGGCTGTAACGCTCACCCGACACCCTGGCAGCAGACAGTTTTTTACGGACATTACCGGCAAGATAACTGTCTTTGGTTTCCCAATTGCCGGTTTGCGGATCGAGGAATACTGCGCCCAACGCTTCGAGCTCCTTCATGGCTTCACTGCCCGGTTTCCCAAGCAATTGGCCAATCCGGTTTTCGACGACGTGGCCGCACTCGGTCAGGCTGACCAGCAGCGCCTCTTCCGGGGTTTCGCAATGATCGACCTTTTTGAACATCCCCACGGTGCGCTGAAAAAAGATGTCTGCCTTTTCGGCGGTCTGAGTTTCCCCATCCCAGCGTTCAAGCGACATCAGCAACGGCAAATCGGGATCTCCTTTGAAAGCGGCCCGGTTTGCCTTAGCGTGGATGCTCCCGCATTTAGCGACAAAGTTGTCATATTCGATATTCAGCATCAACCGGTAAGCGGCAAGAATCGCCTCATCCCCGGTTTCAACCTGTGCCCGAACAATCTTGCGTACCGCATCACGAATACCGCACATGCCCGCAATGCGTTCCAGCGTTTTTTGCGGCGCGATGAGCCGCGACGCTTCCAGCCCGTCATTTGTTTCACACACCCTGCCGTCAATCACCCTGAAACCCGGGCGACCCTGGACGTTGTACCCCATAAGAAAAAGGGTCTTCTTCTCTTCGACTTCCTGAATCGCTGCGTAGATACCTTCCGGCAGCATGGACACCTTCTCGGCCAGCGCGCTTTCAAGGTCGCCCTCGAATATGCACCCCGTCGATTTCTGGTAGCCATTTTCAGTCAGTGCAAGTTTGCCGATGACCCACTGAGGGTTCTCGGCAAAATACTGGTTACAGGATATTTGCTGATGTCTCCAGTATTCCTTGCTTTCCCCGTAGATTGGGGATGTTTCCGGCAGAACGATTGTTTCCATCCAGCCTTTTTTACTGCTGCGTCCTTCCAGCGGTTTTTGCAGCACCAGTATGTCGGTTGTCACTTCGGTGCTGGCGATTTTCTTGAAAGCGGTATTGGGCAGACGAACTGCCGCCACCAGATTTGCCTTGCTGCCAAGATATTGCCGCACCTTGTCGTCACACTTGTCCAGCGTCCCGGAGGACGTGATGAACACCACCAACCCGCCCGGCCTGACAACCTCCATCGCTTTCGCAAAGAAGTAATCGTGGATCAGGAAGTTGGCGTATGGAACGTTACGCAGTTCCGGCACCTGGTAATTCCCGAACGGAACATTCGAGATAGCCAGATCGTAAAACTCATCCGGCAGCTTTGCCGCCTCAAACCCGCTTTGTATGACGTTTACCCCGAAATCCCCGTAAAGAGCTTTCAGGATGCGCGCCGATAGTTGATCGAGTTCAATTGCCGTGACGGTGCTTTGCTGGGCAATTTCCTGCGGCATCGCGCCGAGGAAGTACCCGGCACCGGCGGATGGCTCAATGATGCGGCCACCCTTGAAACCCAACCGGTCCACCATGCGCCACGTCGCCTCGATGACTTCCAGTGCGGTGT
>CAIZNF010000683.1 GCA_903934275.1 uncultured Nitrosomonadales bacterium | reverse complement strand
GCTGGTGGTGGCGCAGTTCAAGTCGTATCTCGTGCCTCTAGTCATCATGGCACCGATCCCGCTCACCATCATCGGTGTGATGCCGGGGCACGCGTTGCTCGGCGCGCAGTACACCGCGACTTCGATGATCGGCATGATCGCGCTGGCCGGTATCATTGTGCGCAATTCAATCTTGCTGGTGGACTTCGTTAATCTGCAATTGCGTGATGGCGTGGCGTTGCAGCAGGCGGTGATCACAGCTGCCAGCGCGCGGGCCAAGCCGATCATTTTGACCGGGCTGGCGGCGATGTTGGGCGCGCTGTTTATTTTGGATGACCCCATTTTCAATGGGCTGGCAATCTCCCTGATATTCGGTATCCTGGTCTCCACGCTGCTGACGCTGGTGGTGATTCCGGTGTTGTATTACGCCACGCTGTATAAGAAATTCCAGTAGCATCTTCGTCGGAACGGTGGCTGCGCTACGATTCGGGTGCGAATTTGTTGACGACAGAACGTTCGTTCTCTACGATGCGGGTATCCAATCAGCCCAATGGGGTATCCCATGGATGCCGCAGTCAAACGTATCGCACCGCAAGCCCAGTGCTATCAGCGCCGCCAACCCGAGAAAACCCTCTGGTATCGCACCGTGCAGACGCACATCGAAACGTGGCTTGCGCTCACCGGCGGGCCGGGCGATGAATCCACCCCCGCCTATATTGAGCAAGCTTTTCGCCGCTATCTCGACTGCGGGATTTTAGCCAACGGCTTCGCCCGCGCCCACTGCGACGAGTGCGGGCACGACTTCCTGATCGCTTTTTCATGCAAGGGGCGTGGCGTGTGTCCTTCGTGCAACACGCGCCGCATGGCCGAGACTGCCGCGCATCTGACTGATCACGTCTTTCCTCGGCTCCCTGTGCGTCAATGGGTGCTCTCGGTGCCCAAGCGCCTGCGCTACTTTCTGCAACGCGACACCGCCCTGCAAGGAGCCGTGCTGCGCATCTTGTTGCGCACGGTAGAACGCTGCTTGCGCGAGCACAGCCCCGGTTGTGCCCCCACCGCCCGTATCGGCGTAATCGCTTTCATCCACCGTTTTGGCTCGTCACTAAACGAACACACCCACTTTCATTGCTGCATCGTGGATGGGGTGTTCGCGCCTGCTGCAAATATTGCCGATGCAACTGGCGCGGCAGATGCAGTGGCGGGCGTGGACTTCCATGCCGCAACCGACCTGGATGCCGCCGCCATCGCCCAGGTGCAAGTCCAAGTGCGGCAGCGCATCCTGCGCGCCTTCGTCCGGCGCGGCCTGATCGGCAAGAGCGACCATGACGAGATGATGGGCTGGGAACATGGCGGCGGTTTTTCATTGGATGCCTCGGTGTGCATCGGCGGCACGGACCGTGCAGGGCTGGAACGCCTGCTACGCTACTGCGCCCGTCCTCCCTTCGCGCTGGAGCATTTGCACCAGATGGATGCCGATCATCTGGTCTACCACAACCCCAAGCCCCGCTCCGATAGCCCGCGTGATCTGGTGCTCACCCCGCTGGAACTGATCGACAAGATCGCCGCCCTCATCCCGCCACCGCGTGCGCATCGTCATCGTTACTACGGTGTGCTGGCACCGAATTCACCCATGCGTGCGGCAGTCACGGCTTTAGCACCGTTGCCGGTGATTGTGCCGCAGCCAGTGGATACCACCAAAGCAGACGCACCGCCACATCGTGCAGCTTCGCACTATCTGTGGGCAATGTTGCTGGCGCGCATATATGAAACGCTGCCGTTGGTGTGTCCGTTGTGTCAGTCGCCGATGCGCATCATCGCGTTCATTACCGAGGGCAGTTCTGTGCGCAAGATTCTGGAGCATCTGGGTGAGTCCACTCTGCCGCCGTGTATCGCTTCGGCACGCGGGCCGCCGCTGTGGGAACTCGAACAGGCGCATCGGCATCAGGCTGGCAACGACCCTCAATGGGATTCATCAGCCCAGCCCGAACCGGTGTTTGAGTTTGATCAGCGGGTTGCTTGGTGAGAGGGGCGAAATGAGAAATGTGTCTCGTTCGGGAACGGTTGTGCCAAGGGTTTTAGGCGCACCGTGATTTGGGTATTTTAGGGTGATGGCGCGGCAATTTCTTGTCGTGGGTGCGGGATTTTCAGAAGTCTGTCGGGTGAAAATTGGATTGATGAGGATTTTGGCGCGCGTTTGATTTGACTTTGGTGCTTGGATTTCCTATCCTTGCGACCTTCTAATCAAGATGCTGGATTTGCAGGAACAGCAACCTGCGCGCTTCCGCGCAATGGCAATGTGGCCGGTTGCCGCTGATTTTCCGAACAACCAACCTGGCACGGCATCTGGCAGTGTGAAATCGTAGCACCATAACATCGAGGAGATATGACATGTCCACCATAAGCAGCATAACCACCGCGCAGTCGTCGATTCTGGCCGCGACCGGGAAATCCAGCGCACCAAAAATTGCTACTGCACAGACTGAACCAGCGGCCAATGCCAGCAGCGCCACAATTTCACAAGCGGCACGCGATGCGCTCGCGGCATCCGTTGCTACCAGCACCGCTATTCCTGCCAATAGTGAGCCTTTCTTCAAACAGGCAATGGCTGATAAGTTTTCGGGAGGCAATGCGATCAGGGCGATGATCCAGAATGATCCATCAGATCCACAGTGGGCGAAGTGGGTAGATGAATATGCCGAACACGACTACACCGCCGGTTCCGATATTGGCTACGATATTTCGCACACTATGCCCGGTGCGTCAGGAAACCCAACAATTGATGGCATTCTGCGCTATTCGAGCGGAGAGATAGTGACGGCGGAAAGCCGGGCCTACGCGACCCAGCAAACAGCCAGCTACCAGAATCAATTGCGGGACATGATCAGCTCGGAAAAAGCGAAAGGTACGGAACCGGCAGACATTCTTCTCAAAATATTTGACCTGCAGGGCGAGCAACCCGCACGCTACCGTTCGATGGCGATGTGGCCGATCGCTTCGGATTTTGCGAGCAGCCAGCCGAGTGTGGCTTCGGGTGGAGTGAAAACATAAGAAAACCATGATCGGCTCTATCAATACATATTCGTTCGCTCAAACAGGCGGCAGCGCAGCGGCCAAGCAGGTGGATTCGACCGGTGGCGCGACTGAAACCCCAAGAGTTCAAGGCGACGTCGGCACGCAGTCCGCGAACACGCAAACGATTTCCACCCTGGCCAGACAACTGGCCGATAGTGCTGCCCGAGCCGAAAAACGGGACAGCACGCTCAGCCGCTCGGAACTGGCCGATACAGCTAAACGCCTTCTTGGTCAAATCTCTGGCGACACTTATCAGGCGAATAAAAAAATGCACGACAGCGAGGCGCCCAACACCAAGGATCCCGTGTTGTTAGCCAGAGCCAAGCAGGCCACAGAATTTGTTAATAGAAGCAGCAATAACGGCAATGAAAAAAATCCCTTTGCCGGTCTACCTAGAGAACAATTGACGAACATTATTTATGACGATAGCGGCATCTATACCGTCAATGAGCGCCGTGCCGCTTGGATGGAATCTTCCAAGCAAGAAGAGGTGTGGCGAGCGAAAGTCTGCGCGCAAGTGATAGAGGAATACAACAGCACGGGGAAATTAACCAATTTCTTCAAGTCCGTTCTGGATCATTACAACGGGTTGCCCGCTATCGAGCAGGCGCAATACCCCAAAGAGTATGCCAGTGATCTGGAGTCAAAAATTAAGCTGGACTTCAACTATCGCACTCACCGGGCGGAAGGCAAAGGCGAAGACCCCATGAGCCTGATCGAGATGTTGTTGGACAAAAACCCGAAACAAATTACCGCCGCGCAACCGTCGCCCCCTGTAACGGCTGAAAAATCCACCGCTCCACAAACTGTTGCTACTGAATTGAAAGCATAAGTGGGAGTCAATCATGACCGTTATTAACACTCAAGCTCAAGCTGCGGTAACATCGCCAAATACCAAAGCCAACTCATCTGGCGTTGCCGATATTACGCCCCCAACGGCAGCGACGAAGCCGAGTAATGGCGCGCAAGATACTACTGTCAATATCAGCGGGCATGCGATGCTGCTGTCCAGATTATTCAACACTACGGATATGAACGCCGACATACCAGTAGAGTATGTACACAAGATGAATACTGGGCAGTCCTTCTATATTTCCCTAACCAAAGATGACAGGAAAATGCTTGAGACGGCGTATCAATATGTATCCAAGAACGGTATGGATCCTCGCTATGTGGACGACATGGCATTCGATCTCGCGAATTACCGAGCATTCCCCAATTCCAAAGGACCGCTCGGTGACATGGCTGGACACAGGCTCACATTTGAATTTAGTGCTGCCGACACGAAAGTGATGGATCGCATCAAGAATAGCGATGCCATCAACCAAACTTCGATTGATAGAGGTTTTGTAGATTATGTAGGACCGGGACATGCCGTAAATTTCCAGTTTCTGGAAAAAATGATCTCAGTTTTTTCAACCTCTGCGGACAAAACGCCCGCAGCCACCGGCAACGATACGATGCCCTCGTTTACAAGCTATGTGCCTCAAAAAAATGATTTCATCACCCACGTATCGGCGGAAGTTGTGTGGGCTATCCCTAAGCCGGAAGAGTTGGGTAAGGCAACCAGCGGCTCGGAAAGCAGTATCGATCTGCTCCAGCTTCTGACTGCCTCAAACAAGAAAATACTGTCACAGGCTTTTCTGTCCATGCTGACCCAGCGTCCGGGTGAGGCAAGCGCTCGACTTAAGGATATCGCATCGTTACTCGACCTGTCTTTGACCAATCCGGGCGGGGGAAAGGCAGTGCCCGATCCAGGCAAGAACGGCACGCTTTTCGATGTCATCAACAACCTGAACCACTTCCTCGATCACAACAGTAGTCAAAATTCGTTTGATGCAGGCAGTTTTCTAAAATACATTTTTAGTCAGAAGATCGACACTTCGGCTTGATTGATCGGGAGTAAATCATGTCCATTATCAACACCGTTACCACAAGCCAGCCATCAATCACCGTCACTGGAGGGCAGTTTAGCGTTGCGCAAGTTACTGCACAGCCCCAGTTTGATACCAATTCCAGCCGTGCCACGATTTCACAAGCGGCACGCGATGCGTTCGCGGTAGCCCTTGCTAACGCCACGCAGCACCCATCTTCTGTAACGGCTGATCAAGCTCAGTCTTCGGCAGACGCCAGTGGTTCCGCTATTTCTGCTGATAGTAGCTCTGTTTTTCAGCAATTTATGGCTGAAAAATTTGCGGGAGGAAATGCGATCAAATCTATGATCCAGAGTGACCCATCAAACCCCATGTGGACAGGGCAGGTTGAATCTTGGGCTCAACACGACTTCACTTTAGGGCATGATGTTGGATACGATTATTCAGGGACAAAGCCAGGTGAACCTGGTCGTTTTTTGGGTGGGGAACCCGTGACGGCAGAAAGTAAAGCTTACATGACCCAGCAAACAGCCAGTTACCAGAGCCAACTGCGAGAAATGATTAGCTCGGAAAAAGCAAAAGGGACTTCTCCGTCAGACATTCTCCTCAAAATATTTGATCAACAGGGCCAGCAACCAGCACGCTTTCGAGCAATGATGGCATGGCCGATTGCTTCCGATTTCGCGAGCAACCAGCCAAGTGCGGCTTCGGGTGTAGTGAAAACATAAGGAGAATTTAAATGTCCGTCATTTCGACAGCAGCATCCGCCTACGCAAATACGTCGAGCGCGACTACGCAGCGATCCGTTGCCCATACTGTCGCGCCCGATGCAAACCAACCACCGAGCAATACGGCTGCTTCCGCCGACAACACCGCGCCCCCGACAACGGGGGTCGTTGTGACGCTCTCGGCTCAAGCCAGGAATGCATCGAAAGAGGTTGCGCTGAACAACTATGCGCCGTTTTTTGCCGGACGCGACAATCTGTCTCCGTCATTTGCTTTATCAAATGGAGTGACTAACGCGCCGAATGTCAATGATCCGTCAGCAGCCGGTGGACAGAAGAGTTTCGCGCAAGTCGCCCTCGAAGCACGTGCGAGTATGGATACCCAATATGCGGCGATGAAAGCCAGCGGCAAGCCCTTTGACATGGATAGCAAAGGCGGGAAAGACGTGTACACGTTGATGAATAATTTGGATCGTCGTTCGCTGTACGCGGTAAAAAGTAACGAGGGTGGGCAGTTCACCAAAGAGGAGCGAGTTATCGCGCAAATAATTATGGGGCAACAGGTGGAGTATGCGATGGATCTCCCAAGTAAAGCCGGGACATTTCTCTCATCATCCAGTAACTTTGCAGAAGGATTTAAAAACGAAATTCATTTCTTGGACAATGTGAGCAGCGAAGAAAAGTCATCGTTAGAATGGGCGATAGGGCGTGCCAGTGCTCAAATTGCCTATGAAGCCGCGGCTGAGGTTGAGAACAAAGCTCCTGAAAAACTTGACAGCGAGGACCCTATCGTCCAACTGATTACGGCGGCAATGAAAGCGATGAAGCATCACCCAAATACCGCTTGGACAACCGGTTCGCTTGCAACTGCCGATGACTTGAAGCGCCAGCCTTGGTTTAAAGGTTATGAATCCCAACTGGATCAGATCTTGCAGCAGTTGCAAAATAATCTTGAATTTAATAAAAACGGCATCAATGTCGGCGCATCCACCAACGCTGTAAACAACACAAACCAAGCCACCCTTTCGGCAGAGGCGCCAAAGCTTTCTGCTCGGGCTTAGCGCCGTTGGCGATGAAAACATAAGGAGAGTTTAAATGTCCGTTATTTCGACAACAGCATCCGCCTACGCAAATACGTCGAGCGCGACTACGCAGCGATCCGTCGCCCATACTGTCGCGCCCGATGCAAACCAACCTGGGAGCTGGTGGTGGCGCAGTTCAAGTCGTATCTCGTGCCTCTAGTCATCATGGCACCGATCCCGCTCACCATCATCGGTGTGATGCCGGGGCACGCGTTGCTCGGCGCGCAGTACACCGCGACTTCGATGATCGGCATGATCGC
>CAIZNF010000682.1 GCA_903934275.1 uncultured Nitrosomonadales bacterium | reverse complement strand
TAAGTATCAGGCCATTGAAATAGCTGACCACACTCAGTCCCTTTCGTTGCACTGGGGTCTCTGTCAATGACAGTACAAACTTTTCGTGCGAGCCGTCTGAATAGGGATGCGCCAGAAAAACATCCAGCAGCTCATCGTCGGTGCAAGTTGCCATTTGGTGTGCAGTGAAAATCTCGCACGGTGTTTGTTGCTCCAATGTCGCGATGCGGTTTTTAAGCGTTGCCATTTTTCAACTCCTCCAGTTTAGTGATGCGTTTTTCCAGTTCGTCGATTTCCGTTATGCGCGCCAGCGAACCCAACCCGGTAAGCAGTTGCGCACCCTGTCCCGGTGCAAGTGTCCCATCAGCCACGGCCTGCACTATCGCCACGCCTTGCGCAGTCAGTCCCTCACCGTCCGGCAGGGCAATCTCCACCATCGGTTCGATAGCCTTCATCGGGGGCAGGATGCGCTCCAGAATCAGTCGGGCGGCCTGAATGTCACCTGCTTGTGCAGCCGTCACCAGTTGGTTGATGATTGCCGGAACATGCACGGCAAGCTCGGCGCGCATCCGTGTTATTTCAGACTGTCCGGGCGGCCTGCCCTTGGCGTTGCCTGTTTGCCCCGGCTTCCACCGGCTTGATTTTTTTCCAGTCATATCGTGTTTCCTTTCTGTTGAATCAGGGAAAGTTCCCGCATTACGTCCCGGCAATCCCGCGCCATGAATGCCACACCACCAGCCAGCCGGATGCGTTCAAGGAATACCGCTTGCTCGGGTCGCAGCTTCCCGGTAGGGCTTTTCACTTCCACGCCCAGCAATCGCCCGTCTTTCAATTGCCCCAGTACGTCCGGGCATCCCTTCCACCCGAAGCGCACAAACCGCTTGCCGATTCTTACCGCGCCACTGTTCATCCGCTCCACCCATGCCACCGCAGGATGCGCACTTAACGCCTTCAAAACTTCCACCAGTGCAGCGGCTTCCGGTCGGTCATTCTTCTTTCGCTCCAAAGGAAGGGCATTCCCGAATAGGTCATTCATGGTTTGCCCCCTTTCCCGCGATTCCCGAAATGTCCCGAAACGGGAAGCTGTGGGATATTCCCGCGATTCCCGCGCCCCCTATAAGAGGGCGGGGAAGAAACGGGAAAAAAAACGGGAAAGTAATTTTGATTATTTGCACCATACAAACCCCCCTTCATGGCACAGCAATTCCCGGTCTATCAGGCCACGGATAGCGGCTTGTGCGCGTTCGGTTTGCCGCTTGGGGTCACACACCAGCCGGGCGCGTGTTTTATCTATGGCAGCTTCCAGCGTGATGCACGGCCTTCCTTGGGGCAGGGTGTCGGGTGCGCCTTCGGGTTTGACGTTCCCGGCCTTGCGGAATATCTCGCCCAGCGCGTCCCATACTGCCCGCTGATTCCCAGACTTGGGCGGCATCACCTTTTTAATCCTGTCGGCAATCTCTTCCAGCGGATGCACCGTGCATGATGTAATCGGTTCGCCGTCTTCGTCTGTGCCAAGTTCCACCACATCCAATTTAAACGGATGCGCTTCGCCGTCTTCGCCATCCTTGCTTTTGGCTATCACCCATTCCCGGCGGTCACCATCACGGCGCACTTCGATAGCAGCATCAAGCGCAGCGTGTAACGAGCTATGCCCGCGCAATCCCTTTGACGCATCCTTGCCCGTGTGATGCACCAGAATGACAAGGCCACCTATAAGCGTTTGCAGTTCCTTGGCGGCGGCGATAATTTGCCCCATGGATTTGCTGTCGTTCTCATCAGCACCGGGCGCGGCACGGTTCAAGGTGTCGAATACCACCACTTCCGCGCTTTGCCCGTTCGCCTTGATTGCTTGTGCCAGGTCGTTAATGTCCGCTTCAACCAGCAAGCTAAACGGCTTCACCAGATAGCGGATATTTGGGGAAGTTGCACCATGGCGGATGCGGTATGCAGCAACACGGCCAGCAATCCCGCCTTCGCCTTCCAATGCGCAATACAGCACGTTGCACGGCTTCGATTTGTAACCAAACCATTCATGCCCGGCGGCGATTGCTTGCGTCATATCTATCACCGCAAATGATTTGCCGGAACCACTCGCACCAAACACGGCGGCTAGTCCGGTTTCAGGCAGTACCTTTTTAATTCGCCATTGCAGCGGCGGCAGCTTGCACAGGTCATCATCGGATAGCAGCGCATAACGCATTGCAGGGGCTACAGGGCGTTCCAGCAAGCCAGCTAATGCACCAGTGCCAAACTCTTGCGCGAAGTCGTTGCAATCGTAGTTTTGCGGTTTGTCGGTGGGCATCCCTACCATCAGGCCAGCAACATCGGCGGCAATTTTCGCGGCTTGCTCTTCCTTGCCACGGTCGGGCACTATCACCAAACCGGCGGCAGGATATTTTTCGCGCAATATCAAAGCAACAGCATTCATGCGGCCAGCCCCGAAGCACACCACGGCGGCGGCTTTCGTTGCTTGGCTCACTGCCCACGCTTGGCCTATCCCTTCGCAGATATAAACCCGGTCGGTTATCTCGCACACGGTGAAAAACCCATCAAGGAACGATGCGCCCGGCAGGTTCAATTTGTCGCCCTTGCCCGGCGGAATGAATTGCAGGGTTCGCAGGTGTTCACCGCTCCAGCATGGAACCACCAGATAACCCGCTACATTCTGCCCACGGATAACGAGCGGCGATGCACTGGCCGGATAAACTCGCAGGCCGTCCGGCTTGCCTTGCTTGCGGTCAATGTATGCCTCGGCAGGGGTCGCAGGTATGCACCGCTCCCACACTTGCACGGCGTTTGCACTTGCGGCCTGTTTAACGGGCTTTGTAGGGCTTGGCGAAGCCTTGGCAATAGGTAGGTTAGGGCGTGTCCCTTTGGCGCGTGATTTGCTCGGGTCTTTCCAACCTTGCGCGAATGCCATTCCGTAAAGTGTCGCAGGTGTCACCGCTCCAGAATCATCAAACGATTTCCAAACAGTGCGGCACTCGTTTTCCCCGGCATAGTTCCCGGCGGATGCGCTCCAGTTGTGGAAGTCATCAAAGTCTAATCCGGCAGACTTCGCGGCCATGCCAGCGCGCACCCACTCATCACGGGCGCACCCTGCATCAATATGGTGAAGCGCATCGGCAGCGCGTTCGGTTTCGTTCATCATGGCGCACCCCACAACAGCAGGCACAGCAGCGCGGCCAGCAATACGCAGTCAGGATGCACCACGGCCATGATGCGGCTTATGACGATAGCGGCGCGGGTCATGCTTCGCCCCTTGCGGCGCGTATCGTTTCACCATCAAGCCAATACTGTCTAATGGGGTGTTGGCCGTGTGGGTTTGGAACGTCCGCCCGCTGAATCGGCCAGCCCATGTAGTCAAGGTCTTTGATATAGGCTGACAGTCGCCACCGGGTCAGGCCGAATGTCGGTTGCGTAAGTCTTTCACCAGCTAACATTCGCTCCAGTGCTTCGCCGGGAAAGGTTGCCCGGTTCGGCCAGTGCGGGTTAAACTTCGGTTTGGGCAGGAAGGTCATTTGCTCAAACCCTGATTCTGCTTGGCGGCGGTCAGGGGTTTTCATTATGCGCACTCCCCATTCAGCAGCGCACGGATGCTTGCTACGCTCCACGCTAATCGGCCTGAAATTCTGATAGGTCTTAACGCACCATTTTCCAAACACGCCCACGCACGAAGCGTTTGCGGCTGTCTGTTGAGGTAATAAGCGGCGGCATCAGTTGGAACGGTGGGGCGGGTTACTTGCTCCAGTGGGGGATGTACCGGCAGGGAATGCGCGGCGGATGTTGCGGGAAGTTGAATCGTTGGGTTTTTCATTGTGCCACCTCGTTTGTTATTTGCGAGGTTTCACCTTGAGTTACCGCTATTTTTCACTTCATGCGGCGGTATGATGAATCTAGGTTCTATGCGGGTTTGCGGGCAGGTGTCCGGTATCTGTCCGGCATAGTGGGGCGGTATCTAATCGCGGAATGATGCGGAAACTTCGCGCCACTCATCAGCCCAATCTTTCAAGCGAACAAACACGGCATCAAGTTGCTTTGCTGTTTTGCCCTTGTCGATTAGTGCAGCAGCGATTAGCACCGGGTTCCATGTTGCGGATGTTGTCTTATCCCCTTTGCGTCCCGGCGTTACGCGGCAATCTTCAATCCATTTTGGCACATCGGATAGCGCGTTGTTCCACCCGTTGCGGTCAAAATAGAACCCCTCGAATGCGTTGATAACCTGTTGCTTCGTGATGCTTCGCTTAACGGCTTTCCCCTTCGCGGCGGGTGCGGCTTGCGGATTTTCCTGTGCCAAGGCGACCAACTCTTGAGGCAAGTTCTTCCGCTTAATGCGTACACAAAAATTTGCAAACTCCGAAAGAAGTACGGTGTTGTTATAAGTGCTGGTGAAGTCACGCAGGTTCG
>CAIZNF010000681.1 GCA_903934275.1 uncultured Nitrosomonadales bacterium | reverse complement strand
CCGCCGACGAAAGCGACTTCACCATCCATTACCGCCAATTTGCGATGCAGGCGCAGTAAACGGCGTTTCCGGCTGCGGCGTAATGTAAAAGGGGAAATTTCGCGACGGAACCATTGCACTTCGACCCCCGCTGTGCGCAACTCATCCACCCAGTGCTGCGGCAACTCCGCCGAACCGAATCCGTCCAGTAATATGCGCACTGCAACCCCACGCGCAGCGGCATGTTGCAAAGCATCGGCAACTATGCGCCCGGTTTCATCCGCAGCGAAAATATAGGTTTCCAGATAAATCGAATGCTGCGCGGCATCAATATCGGCGCACAATTGCGGGAAAAACGCCGTGCCATTTTGCAATAGCGTAAGTTGATTTTCGGAGACTTGATGGCTGACGGTCACGGCACTTCAACCGGGGGTATGCTTCTTCAATTGAGCCGAGAGTGCGGCATGATCGGATAAGCGCCGCCAAGTGCCTCCGGCATGCACGTCGCAGTGCAGCACGCTGAAACCACGCACGTAAATGCGATCCAGGCGCAGCAGCGGCAACCTGGCCGGATAGCTGCGCGCATGGCTTCCGCCATGAAGATGAAACACGTCGCGCACATTCAGTTCGCTGGATAGTGAACGGCTCATCTGATTGCGCCAGTCATTGAAATCGCCCGCGATGATTAGCGGCGCGTCGGGCGGGATTTCTTTGCGCGCGTATTCGATCAGCGCCTTGATCTGCGTGCGGCGGCCTTTGGCAAACAGCCCAAAATGCACGCACAGGCAATGCACATACGGCTGCCCGATTGAACTAGTCTCGCCAAGTTCGATCTCGCAATGCAACAGCCCGCGGCTTTCGAAACGGTGCGCGGAAATGTCCATGTTCAGCGATTGCAAAATCGGAAAGCGGCTGAGTATTGCGTTGCCGTGATGTCCCGCCTCATACACTGAATTTTTGCCATAAACAGAATGCGGCCAGATTTCTTCCGCAATAAATTCGTGCTGTGCGCCATCATGGTAGTTGGGATAACGCTCAAGATGGAGCGTGTGCTCGCCTTGCACTTCTTGCAAAAACACGATATCGGCATTCAACTCGCGCAGCCGTTCGCGCAGCTCGTGCAGCACTACGCGACGGTTGAAATAAGAGAGGCCTTTGTGGATGTTGTAAGTGGCAATGGTCAGTGTGTGCATGATGCGCATTCTACCCAATCGGCGAGGCAGAATGGGTGGAGCGTAGCGGTGCTCGGCAATCTAAAATCAGAAGCTAAATTACCCCCAGCAAAGCCGGTGCTCGCTTCGACGGGCTCTGTGCCTGCTTACCGAGTATCTCAAAGCGTGTTTTAAAAGTTACTGCGCGTCCGGATTGCGGCGTTGCGCGGTGCTTGGAATCCTCATGTACTCAAGTGCGTTCCGGTTCCTGCGTTCCGTGCCTCGCACTTCGGCCTGCTCACTACACTTTTAAAACACGTTCTCAAACACGCTGATAAAATCGCGAGTCGCCCAAGGCAGTTGGTTTTTTTACATCCATTTCAGTTTGAGTTACCCATTCGTTTTAAAAATAGCAGGTTAAATCTACAGGGGTTAACTGTTTTTTCAGATTCAAGCAATTCCATCCGGGGGCGATAATCTGAAATATAATCGAAGCCGGTGATTTACTTCAGCAATATTACCTTGTGCCAGACATCATGGGGACACCCGTTGAAGGGCAATTGGAAAGGGCTGCAAGCGGACAGGCTATTCCATCTTTCTGTCATATAGTGTAATAACGTAGGGCGGGTTCTACCCGCCAGATATAGCCGCCGGGCACAGCCCTATCTATAAATTTTTTCTAATTTTAAGGGAAAATTGGGTTGGAGGTTTGCTGGATTCCATGATTCTGTTCTGCGCTGCCCTTTGGAATAAAGGCAATTTGTTGGGCCACCTGATTCAGGTTAATTTGCACACCAAAAATTCTGTTCAACTTGAAAATATTTTATGACCGTCCAATTACCATACAGAGTAGGCAAATACAATCTGACCCGAAAGATCGGCGAAGGAGCGACGGGAAAAGTCTACTACGCCATAGACACATTTTCCGGACGGGAAGTCGCAGTTAAGTTGATTGACCAGAATGTCCTCGCCGATTCCGAATTCAACGAAGAATGCCGCAAGCAATTTCTCAACGAAGCCTCACTCGCAGGCCGACTGGCGCACCCGCATATAGTCGCGATTCTGGAAGCCTCCGTGACAGAGGATGCAGGGCATGTTGTGATGGAATACGTGCCGGGAGGTAATCTCTCGCGCCATACATTTCCGGACTCGCTACTGCCGGTCAGAGATGTGCTCCAGATAATCTTCAAATGTTGCGGGCCTCTCGACTATGCGTTCCGTTACGGCATCATCCACCGGGATATTAAACCCGCCAATATTATGATCGTATCAGGCACCAACGTGAAGATCGCGGACTTCGGCTCAGCCGTGTTCTACCAGGCACAAGTCACGCAGGAGGTGACCGTTGGCACCCCCTCCTACATGTCCCCGGAGCAGATCAATGGTCGCCGCCTGACTCACTTCAGCGACATGTACTCGCTCGGAATTGTGGCATACGAGCTTCTTGCTGGCGTACTGCCGTTTCATGGCCGGGATATGCTTGAATTATTTGACAGTATCACCAAAAAAGATGCGCTGCCGCCGAGTTCACATCGGCCGGAGCTTCCT
>CAIZNF010000680.1 GCA_903934275.1 uncultured Nitrosomonadales bacterium | reverse complement strand
CCTCTTCTGCAGGCTCACTGGTCTCCGGCTGCGCAGCAGGCTCGTCCTGATGGTTTGACGTGACATCAAAAACCAAATCGTCGAGATTCGACGATTCTGCTTCGGTCTGAGCAACAATTTCCGGTATCGACGCACCGGTCGAAGTAATATCAAAATCCATCTCGTCCGGCGCGGTCAGCGAAGGATTGGTGGATGTCACATCAAAATCCATAGGTTCCGCCTGAGCCGTAGCCATATCGGCAGGCGACAGGATCATGGTTTTTTCCGCATCACCCAAATCAAAATCTACACCAGTAGCCAAAGGTTCCTGCTCCGTCGGCGCATCGTCCAAAACAAAGTCCGGATTAAACACGTTCATTTGCATGGTCATACTACCCGCATCTTCAGTTGCTTTGAGCGCAGCTGCC
Source organism: uncultured Nitrosomonadales bacterium (assembly GCA_903934275.1). GTDB lineage: Bacteria > Pseudomonadota > Gammaproteobacteria > Burkholderiales > Gallionellaceae > Gallionella. The sequence continues at coordinate 5,860 of CAIZNF010000680.1, read as the reverse complement.
TGGGTGGTCGCACTATCCGCATCTTCAATGGCTCCACCGCCATACATCGGGTTATTCGGCTCCAGCTTGCGCCCCATTGCGACTGCCTGTTGCCACGCCTCCTCATCCCCGGAATCCTGCAACTGGCGCGCAATGGTCGAGAAGGAGTTTACGTCTTTGCGGTTGGCATAAATGCCCAACAACTTGAGGTGGATCCGATGATCTCCCGGTGTATTTTGCAAAGCATCCTTCAGTATCTCCTCCGCCTGCACATCGCGCCCAAAACTCAGAAACAAATCTGCCTCAGCAATCGGATCAGAATCGTCCGGCTTGAGAGTTTCTTCAACGCTGGTCGCTGCTGCCGCACTCGTAAAATCGCCTGTTTCGGGGGATGGCGCAACCGGAATCGCGACATGGCTGGTCAGCGTGGCGGCATCCTTGCTGCCCGCAGCAGAAAATGCCCGCTTGCGGCGGCTCAACATAAAACCAATACCACCCAAACCAAGCAAAACCGCCGCTCCACCAGCCAGATAAAGCGGGTTGTCCAAAATTTGATCCACCAGAGAAGGTTCCTGCACAACCACTTTAGGTTTAGGCTTGGCGACAGGTGCCGGTTTAACCGCGCTGGCGACAGCTACCTCACTGGCGACAACAACCGGGGCAACAACCGGAGAAGGTATTGCAACTACTGCGCTTGAAGGTTGCGACAATGCCGCAGCCTCAGCCTTCAGTTGAGCCAGGCGTTGCATATCCTTGAGATTCTTTTCCAGCAATGCGGCGCGCATTTGCTCTTCTTTTAATGCCTTGTCCTTGGCAATCGCATCCTCATGCGCGGCATTTTTCTTATCTTGCGCAGACTGAGCTTTGCCTGTCGCACCGGGGGCCACCTTATCTCCGGGAGCTTCACCCTTGGATAATTTCAGCACTTCCTTGGCAGAATCTTTGGCAACAGGAGTCTTATCTGCAACCGAAGTGGCGATTTTGCCGGTGGCAACTTGCTGGGCATCTTGTGACTTTCCACTGACAGTGGCGGCTCCTGCCAGTTTTTGCCGGTACGCGTTCCAATCCGCAGTCTGTGCGCGGATTTCTTTTGCCGCATCGGGTTGCGCCACACCCATCAACTCGTTCTGGTCGGGCAAACGCAAAATTTTGCCGGCTCTGATGCGATTCATGTTTTTGCCGTCGAATTGATCGGCGTTAACACGATACAACGCGACCATCATGCGCTCAAGGCTCACTTCGTCCGGTTTGTTTTGTGTGGCAATTTTGTTCAGCGTATCGCCGCTATGAACGGTAATGCTGCCCGTGGCAACGCCCTTTTCCTTTGGCTTGGCTGGAGCTTGCTTGACCGGCGATGCCATTACCGGCTTCTCGGCAGGTTGGTTCTCTACCGGCATTTCAGCTACGGGAGCGGCTTGTTCTGCGGGCTTAGCTGCGATTTCTGGCGACGAGTATTGCACTGCCGGTGCGACGGCTTGCACTTCCGCTTGCTTGGGTTGTTCCGCAACATAACCTGGGGGATCCAACAAAAAAGTATATTCACGCAACAATCTGCCGGATGCCCATGTCAACTCGACCAACATACTCACGAAGGGCTCATTGACCGGTTGTTCACTGCTTATTTTGAGATACAGCTCACCATTCGCGCGGCTTTCGATCTGAAGCTTGAATTTGTTGCCATAAGGGTATTCAAGCCCCGCACCCTTATAAGCGTCGGGCGAAGCAAGACGTGCAACCAGGCTGGTTTTTTCGGCCTTGTTTACTGCCACCAACTCGACATCGGCCTTAAGCGGTTGCCCCAAGGCCGAAACCACATTTATTCCGCCCATCCCAACGGCGGAAATACATGTGGATAATGTCAAACCAGCAACGACCCCAAGCAACTTCAGTATAACCGGCGACTTGATCGGTGTCGTTTGCCGACCTAGTCGGATGGCTAGTAGTTTTAACAGTGACTTTCGCACGCTATCACCTTATGGTTATTTATTGAACAAGTAAAATAACATCATGGAGTTATAAGCACAAGCTCATAACATTTTTCGCATTATGTCTTAATTGAGGTATTTCGCAATCAAAATCTCCGCAATTTGCACACTATTTAACGCCGCACCCTTGCGTATGTTATCGCTGACTACCCACATATTTAACCCAAGTGGGTGAAAAAAATTCTTGCCGCTTATCGGTCAAGCAAGATACGCAACATGCGCCGCAACGGCTCTGCCGCGCCCCACAACAACTGGTCACCGCAAACGAAGGCGCTCATATATTCCGGCCCCAGTTCCATTTTGCGCACACGCCCGACCGCCACACCCAGCTTGCCGGTCACCGCGACCGGCGTCAGTTCGCGCACCGACTGTTCGCGCTGGTTCGGCACAAACTTGACCCAGGGATTGCCGCCCTTGATCAGCGCTTCGATCTCGCTCAACGGCACGTCTGCTTTCAGCTTGATGGTCAGCGCCAAACTGTGGCAACGCATCGCGCCGATACGCACGCACAGGCCATCCACCGGGATGGTTTTCGCCGTGCCCAGTATCTTGTTGACCTCGGCCTGCCCCTTCCACTCCTCCTTGGATTGACCGTTATCGAGCTGTTTGTCTATCCACGGGATCAGGCTGCCCGCCAATGGAGCGCCGAAATTCTCGGTTGGCATATCGGCAGAGCGCAGCTTTTCAGCCACGCGGCGATCAATCTCCAGGATGGCCGACTTCGAATCATTCAACAAGTCGGCTACAGAGGCATGGACCACCCCCATCTGGCCCAGCAACTCGCGCATGTTCTGCGCACCGGCGCCGGATGCAGCCTGGTAGGTCATTGAAGACACCCACTCCACCAGCCCCGCATGAAACAAGCCGCTCAACCCCATCAACAGGATACTGTTAGTGCAGTTGCCGCCGATGAAATTCTTGCCGCCGTTGGCCAGCGATTTCTTGATAAGGTCGAGGTTCACCGGATCAAGGATGATAACTGCATCTTTTTCCATGCGTAGCGTGGAAGCCGCGTCTATCCAGTATCCGTTCCACCCGGACGCGCGTAACCTAGAAAAAACTTCAGTAGTGTAGTCTCCGCCCTGACAGGAAATAATGGCATCCATCGCTTTCAATTCGCCGATGTCGTGCGCATCCTTGAGCGGCACACCGCGCCCTTCGGCAGGCGCTACGCCACCCGCATTGGAGGTGGTAAAAAACACCGTATCGATCAAATCGAAATCTTTTTCTTCGCGCATGCGCTGCATGAGTACAGAACCCACCATGCCGCGCCAACCGATCATTCCTACTTTCATTGCTAATCCACCTTGCATAATTTACAGCGCTGCCACCACCGCGTCGCCCATCGCCGTACAGCCAACCTTCTGCATCCCGGCCTCGTAAATATCGCCGGTGCGCAATCCCTGCTGCAATACCTTGCGTACCGCCGCTTCGATACGTTGCGCGATATCCTCGCGCGCGAAGGTATAGCGCATCATCATCGCCACCGACAGAATGGTTGCCAGCGGATTGGCGATATCCTTGCCCGCGATGTCCGGAGCCGAGCCGTGACACGGTTCATACAAACCTTTGTTATGCGCATCCAGCGACGCGGATGGCAACATGCCGATCGAGCCAGTCAGCATCGAAGCCTCGTCGGACAAAATGTCGCCAAAAATATTGCCAGTCAGGATCACATCGAACTGCTTGGGCGCACGCACCAGTTGCATCGCGGCATTATCCACATACATATGCGACAACTCGATCACCGGATAATCCTTCGCCACATCGATGACAATCTCGCGCCAGAACATGCTGGTATCCAGCACGTTGGCCTTGTCCACCGAGCATAGTTTCTTGCCGCGCTTCAATGCGATCTGAAAGCCGACATGCGCCACGCGGCGGATTTCGGATTCGCTGTACAGCATGGTATCAAAGCCCTGCCGCTCGCCGTTATCCATAGTACGGATGCCGCGCGGCTGGCCGAAATAAATGTCGCCGGTTAGCTCGCGCAAAATCATAATATCCAGACCCGACACCAACTCCGGCTTCAGGCTGGAAGCATTCACCAGCTCGGGATACACCAGCGCCGGGCGCAGGTTAGCAAACAGACCCAGACCCTTGCGGATGCGCAGCAGGCCCTGCTCCGGGCGCATCGGGCGCGGCAAGTTGTCGTATTGATAACCGCCCACCGCGCCGAGCAACACCGCATCGGCGGCCAGCGCCAGTTTCTCGGTCGCAGGCGGAAACGGGTCGCCCGCCGCGTCATACCCCGCACCGCCGAGGTGCGCGTATTCCAGCTCAATTTTCAGCCCGTCACCGCGCAACGCTTCCAGCACTTTCACCGCCTGTGCGACAATCTCTGGGCCAATCCCGTCACCGGGTAAAACTGCAATCTTCATTTATGATTCCCTATTGTTTTAATGGGTAGGCAGTGCAAGCAAAACGCTCCAGTTTATCTAAAGTTTCGTAAAGATAATGTGTGTGTTGTACCAGGCGATGAAAATGTATTGCCTTGACCTCCTCCGTGTCAGAGTAATCATGCGTAGCCGCGTTTCTTAAATCGCGCACATTACGCCACTCATCAACAGATTCGAGCACATAAATTTGCACCATAAAATTTAGCACATAGGTAAAAACTTCTGCCCTTTCACCCTCGATGCTCGCAATCAATTTCATCGCGGATGCCAAATGATCCTGAAACTCGGCAAAACGTGCTTTAAAGGCTGCAAGAGATTCAAACTGATCTTCATTCCAATCATCAAAGTTAGTATCTATGCGCCAAAACCGCTCAACTTTTTTGTGTGAATACTCCAAGTTTCTGCGAATTTTTTGAAGCTGACCAAGCTTCTCGCGTAATGCCTCAATAAGTTCGCTATTCACAACATCACCCCCGTCTTTAGTGCGATGCGGTCTATCGGGCGACTCGCATCCGGTTCTGCTACCACCAGATCCACCGGATACATCAACGCCCGCTCCAACTCGCCCAGACAGGTTACGCGTTTCATATATAACCCATCCCGCTGCACTGGAGTCACATACAAATCCACATCTCCGCCGCGCTTAGCATCATCTACCCGCGACCCGAACAAACTCACGCTGGCATCTTCGCCGAATACCTCGGTGACAATATGTTTGATCGAGGCTGCCTCTTCAGCGTTCAGGCGCATGAGTACGTTCCACCTGTCACGCGAATAGCCACGGCTGTGCCGCGCGATGTTTCGCCTCGTAAGCCGCAATCTCGCCCACATGCTGCAAGGTCAGGCCGATATCGTCCAACCCGTTCATCAGGCAGTGCTTGCGGAATACTTCCACCTCAAACTGGTACACCGTACCGTCCGGCGCAGTGATGCTCTGCTGCTCCAGATCAATTTTCAGTTTGTAACCAACATTCGTTTCCACCGCCTTGAACAGCGCATCCACTTTTTCTGCATCGAGACGGATCGGCAGCAAGCCGTTCTTGAAGCAGTTGTTGAAAAATATATCGGCAAAGCTCGGCGCGATGATGGCGCGAAAACCGTAGTCTTCCAGCGCCCAGGGCGCGTGTTCGCGCGAACTGCCACAACCAAAATTTTCGCGCGCCAGCAGAATTTGTGCGCCCTGATAGCGCGGCTGATTCAACACAAAATCCGGATTGACCTGACGTTTGCTGTTGTCCATGCCCGGCTCGCCGTGATCCAGATAGCGCCATTCGTCGAACGCATTCGGGCCAAAGCCGGAGCGCTTGATCGACTTCAGAAACTGTTTGGGAATAATCGCATCGGTATCCACGTTGGCGCGATCCAGCGGCATAACCAAACCATCGAGTAAAGTAAATTTTTGCATGATGCTCTTAGATATTTCCTTTATCCTAGAAAAAGCAGTTGTCCGCAGATTACGCAGATTTTCGCCGATTAAACAACAAGTAATACTGGACT
>CAIZNF010000679.1 GCA_903934275.1 uncultured Nitrosomonadales bacterium | reverse complement strand
TGTTGGCGGCTGAGTAAACCCGCACAAATATGGCGCGGCTTCCAGAATCTGATGGAAGGCAGCACAAAGGGCACTTTCGTGCCCCTTGTTTTTCATCCTCATGAACTGCGCCGACGCGTCAGAACGGCGGGTCTGTTTCGTTGACGTTTTGGGATTCATAATCATCCCTCGTACAACACTGCTCGCGCAGCAATTCATATAAAGGAATTTGGTAACGAGCCCAGATCACCTCGCGCAAATCATCGAGCAACTCAACCACCGCCAGTGCTTGTTCGGCTGACCAATCCTCTTGGATGATGAAGGGGATTCCGCGCTGAAGTCCCGAGGGTAATTGCCAATGTTTCATGATTTCCCCTTGCGCGGCTTGCGGGTGCGCAGCTCGGCTCGTTCCTTCGCCTCCTTCAACCGGTAGGACTCCCCTTCAATGGCCACCACCTCAGAGTGATGCACCAGACGGTCAATCAGCGACACCACACACGATGCGTTGGGGAACACCTCAGACCAAGCCGAGAACGCCTTGTTGGTGGTGACCAGCGTGCTCTTCGTTTCATAACGCCTGCTCACCAGCTCAAACAGCAAATCGGCATGGCGGTTTGAATATGAGAGATAGCCGATTTCGTCAATAACCAATAAATCGGGAGAGGCATAGTGTCGCAAGCGACGGCGCAAAGCCGCGTCGCTATCAAGGGCCGCCAAGTCACCCAGCAGCTCACCTGCCGTAGTGAACTTCACCGTGTGCCCGCGAATCAGCGCCTGATGTGCCACATTCTTCGCCAGCGTCGATTTACCCACGCCATTGGGGCCGACCAGCACCACATTGGCGGCTTCCGCCATGAACGCCAATTCCATCAATCCCTCAATCGCACCCCGATCACAGCGGGCAGGCCATGCCCAGTCGAAATCCGCCAACGATTTGAAGCGACCGATGCGTGCGTCTCTCAAGCGCCGCTCCAGACTGCGGCGGGTGCGCTCCTCTTCCTCCCACGCCACCAGTTGCGGTAACCAGTCGCAGGTCACCACCTCCGGCCAATGTGCCAACACCCCATTCAGGTGCAGTGCGGTGGCGCGTTCATGTAATTGTTGGGCATTCATCTTGATCTCCTTGGGTTGGTTTTATCTGCTGGGTTTGATCGGACGGGCTCGGGTTGATTTTGGTCGGATTGATTTCGCTATTCGTCAATTGATCGTAACTATCCAAGCGGTGCGGTTTGACGACCGTATCCCGACTGGCCGCCAGTTCAGACAAGCACACGGCCACCGGCGGTGGCTGATGTCGCGCCTCGCGCTGCGTTTCCAGTGCCAAGCGCACCGCATGCGGATGCGGCACACCACGCGCCAGCGCCGTCAGCACCGCCGCTTGCACTTCGTCCTGACCGTAGCGATCAACCAGTCGTAAAAGTGCCGACGTCATTGCGCCGATGATTTCGCCGCGCTCGGCGGCGCGTTCCAGTAATTCCGCGCTGGCCGGCACCGCTTGAGTTAAGCGGCTCATGCCCTTTTGCCCATGCGCCTGTGCCTTGCGCGCGATCAATTCGGCGATATGCTCAGGCTCCTCGATCTGCTGTGCTTTGTCATAACTGCGCGGATGCGTGGCGACCACGATCAGGCCGTTGAGTACCCTGACCCACGCCTGATCGGCCACCACGGTCAGGGTTTGTCGTACCTGCGTGTAGGGCACGGAGTAGTCATTCAAATCAAAGCGCACATAGGGTGTCTTGCCCACCGTCACCTCCACGCGCTCCTCCAGCGGATAGGGGTTGTCGGGCAAGGCCAGCAGACGGGGTTGCTCCTGAGCGAAGGCCGCTTTGACCGTCATCGTGCGGTCTTGCGGGCAAAGACGGTCGTCGGCTATCCCCAGACACCACGCATCGGCCTGACGATTCAGATCATCCAGATCATCGAAGTTGCGGGCGGCGAAGAAGCTGTCGCGGATATAGCGGATCGCGCGTTCGACACGGCCTTTCTCGTTACCCCGTGCCACGGCCACCGGGCGGGGTTCATACAGATAGCGACCGGCAAATTCCAGCAGCGTGGGATGGAAGCGTATGGCATCGCCCTGACGTTCGAGCACGGCGCTCTTGAGGTTGTCGTAGAGCAGCACTCTCGGCAGTCCGCCCCATGCCTCAAAGGCACCGACATGGCCGCGTAGAAAGCTCTCCATCCGGGCATCGGGAGAGAAGCGCAGGAAGATGCGCCGTGACCAAGACAGCACCATGACGAAGGCCATCAACGGGCGACGTGCACGACCGATGGTGAGATGACCAAAGTGTCCCCAATCCACTTGGGCTTGTTCGCCCGGCAAGGTGACCAGCCGTAAATATGCTTCAGCCTGTGGGCGGGGGCGATGGTGGCTGATGAGATGCCGGAAGTGGTCAGGGCTTCCCGTGTAGCCACGTTCCTTGACCATGACGTAGAGACGACTGGCGGTGAGACTGGGGAATTTCGTAAGCGTCTGGCGTATGAAGGGCAGATAAGGATCAATGCGGGAGGGGCGGATCTTGCCGATGCGCGGCAGGCCCGCTTGGCGCAGGACGCGTTCAACGCTGCTGTGATGGACGTGTAATTGGGCCGCAATGGTACCGTTGCGCCATTTCTCGACATGATAATAACGCAGTATTTGGGCTTCAATTTCAGCTGGTAGGGTCATAGTGTGATTCTCTCCGGTCAGATAAACGTAAAGGGCGACGTATCCGACGTTGCAAGAAGCGGTGACGTATGAATTGCGTCTGCAACTGACCGCAAAAATGGCAGTGCCAGGGCAAATGACAGGGCTCTACAGGCAACGTCGGATTGGTCGGCAGTAAATCATTCACGGGGATAAGTGGGGAACCGTGATGCGTCACTTTTATTTGACGATCACGATAACGGTGCTGCCGTGCGGCATGGCTGAGGCGACCCGGCAGGCTCAATTGATAGCGCTGTCCTGCACTTTGTAGGGATTGGGTGCGGGCTAGTTTGGCGCAATCACCGGCACAGTAGCGTTGCCCACGATCGCAGTGACTGCAGATCAAGACGGCGGTGCGGCAACGGGCGCATAGGTAGTGTCGTGCGGGCGGTTCCATCGGCTATAAAAAACCAACGGAGGCTCGACAGAATCAGGTGACTCGTGAAATACTTCGACTGCAACGTCACCCGTCTGGGCGAGCGGGGCGCGACATCGGGGTGGACTTGCTGGTTTGTGCCGGTGTCGTGCCTGCATCTTGCCGAAGGCAGACCTCTTTTTACCGCATCTACCTCATCTGTGCCAGCGCATCTGTGCGCGACACGCTCTGACATTCCAACACAATCCATAAAAACGGCGACTGGCTGGCGCACTAATCAAATTTGGCTTTGCGCCTAGATTTACGCGACTTTACTTAGCCGCCAACAG
>CAIZNF010000678.1 GCA_903934275.1 uncultured Nitrosomonadales bacterium | reverse complement strand
TCATTTTTTGTCTGATGGTGGGAACGGCCGGACTCCCTCATTTGTTGACCCGGTACTACACCACTCCTTCAGTGGCGGAAACGCGAAAGTCCGTTGCCTGGTCCTTGTTTTTTATCGCTCTGCTGTATGTTTCGGCTCCGGCCTTGGCCGTATTGGTGAAGTACGAAGTAATGGCGCATCTGGTAGGCCAAAACTTTGATAGTTTGCCGGCCTGGATGTACCAATGGGCGCGCGATCCAACTTTGTTGGCGGTGTCCGATATCAATGGCGACCATATTCTGCAATTTTCAGAAATCAAGATGGGTGCGGACCTGATCATGTTGGCGACACCGGAGATCGGAGGGTTGCCGTATGTGGTGTCGGTACTGGTGGCAGCCGGGGGACTGGCTGCAGCACTTTCAACAGCCGATGGATTGTTACTCACGATCGGCAATGCGCTTGCACATGACCTACTTTTTAAAAAAAATGTCAGCAAAGCGGAGGCAATGCGCAGGGTGATGTGGTCCAAATTCGCACTACTCGTCGTGGCATTGATGGCCGCTTATACGGCGGCGCAGCGCCCGGCAGGTATTTTGTATTTGGTGTCTGCCTCCTTTTCATTGGCGGGGGCCGCTTTTGTGCCCGCCATGGTCCTGGGGATCTTTTGGAAGGGCGCTACCCGGGCGGGTGCGATCGCCGGTATGTTGACGGGTCTGAGCGTCACGGTGTACTACATGCTGGTCAATCAGCCGGTAGTACGCGATGTTCTATCGCTATCTGGCAATGGCTTATGGTGGGGCATTCAACCGATTTCAGCCGGTGTATTCGGTGTAGCTGCCGGTGTGTTGTGTACGACGCTGGTGAGCTTGGTGACTAATCCGGAGTCTGGGCTATAATCATAGGCTTCGCCTTGCTGCACCTCCATTAGACGCGGAGGGTAGCTTTTTTCTTACCCGGGGATATTTTAATTATCGGGTTACCCAAAAGGAGTCTTAATGCGTCACTATGAAATTATTCTCATGATCCATCCGGATCAGAGCGAGCAAGTTCCAGCCATGCTGGAGCGTTACAAGGGCATGATCACTGCCGGTGGGGGCAAAGTCCACCGCGTCGAAGATTGGGGCCGTCGTCAGATGGTTTACATGATCAACAAGCTCGCAAAATCGCACTATCTGTGTGTCAACATTGAAGCCGATCAGGCTGTCATGTCTGAACTGGAGCATGCTTTTAAGTTCAACGATGCTGTTCTTCGCCATTTGACGGTTTTGAAGAAAAAAGCTGAAACGGGCCCATCTTCCATGATGAAGACTGTAGAGCGCGAAGAAACGCGCAAGACCCAACAAGCTGAGTACCAAGCCTAAAACGGCAAAGTTTACTGACGGAAAAGGTGACCGCCAATTCACTGCAGTTGCATGCTTCTATCGTTGCAGCTGAGTCACTTCGGTTCACGCCCGCCGGTTTGCCTGCCCTGAATCTTCAGTTGGAACATGATTCCACGGTGAACCAGGCAGGAGTCAACCGAAAGGTGAAGTTGGTAATCAAGGCAGTTGCATTTGGAACTTTAGCGGAGAGTCTGGCTAAACAGGC
>CAIZNF010000677.1 GCA_903934275.1 uncultured Nitrosomonadales bacterium | reverse complement strand
CAGGGGTGGCACTCGCCATGCCCGTTAGGTTTGTGCAGCATTTCTCCGTGAGTAGCCAGATAAAAATGATGCTGCTGCGTTCCCAAGCAAGGTCGTGAAAAAGATCGCATTTGCGACAAATTTCTCGAAAATTGTCTCCGTTTGAATCTACGCTCATCATGATTGGCTCGCCGCTTGTCCGCACCCCCACGCCTCTGGTCGGTTTGAGGTGGAAACCTTAAAATGAGTACCCTACTATGCACACCCTAAGGAGAGCGCAATGAAAACACAGCAAGGTTTCACGTTGGTTGAACTGATGATTGTCGTGGCAATTGTTGGAATTTTGTCTGCTGTGGCATTACCCGCCTATAGCAACTACGTAATCCGGGGCAAAATACCTGATGCAACTGGTGGGCTGTCGGTCAAGCGGGTGCAGATGGAGCAGTTTTTTCAGGACAACCGCACTTATTTGGCGGGCACAGGATGTACCGCCGACACGACTACCAGCCAATATTTCAACTTTTCCTGTGCGGTAGCTGACGGCGGTGTAGTGGCTACCACGACCGTCTACACCATTGCGGCGGTAGGCAAAGGTTCGATGGCTGGCTTCACTTACACCATTGACCAGGCCAACACCAAGACATCGACCATTGTGGCCCCGGCAGATTCAAGCTGGATAGGCAACAGCGGCTCCTGCTGGATAACCAAGCAGGGTGGGGCATGTTAAACTCACGGCATAGCCAGCATGGTGTCAGCATGATCGAACTTTTGATCGGGCTGGTGATTATTGGCATATTAGCCGCCATAGGCGCTCCCGCACTCAGCAGCTGGATACAGAACGGACAACTTCGCCTCGCTGCCGAGGCCATCCAGAATGGGCTTCAGTTGGCGCGTGCGGAAGCGGTGCATCGCAATAGCTCGGTGCGCTTCCAGCTCACCACCACGACCGATAACACCTGTGCCCTATCCACCACAAACAGCAACTGGGTAATCAGTCAAGATGACCCTACTGACCCGGCGGTAGCCGCTACTTTGTGTGCCACTGCACCTTCAGATACGGTTGCGCCGCGCATCATTCAGAAGCGCCCCAGCTCTGAAGGTTCGCGCAATGCGGTAGTGGCGGCGGCTCAATCAACCTTCATCTTTAACGGCCTGGGTCGGCTCACTACTACTGCCGACACCATCGTCGTCACCAACCCAACCGGCGGAACCTGTATTGCCGCCAACGGGCCAATGCGTTGCCTGAACGTGGTTGTAACGACGGGCGGGCAAATCCGTATGTGCAATCCGGCAAAAGCCAGCGCCGATCCTCAAGGATGTTAGGATGAATACGCGCAAACAACAAACTGGGGTAATGCTGCTGGAGGCGCTGATCTCCATCCTGATTTTTTCCATTGGTATTCTCGCCATTATTGGCTTGCAGGCCGCGGCTGTCAGAGCCTCCAGCGATGCAAAATACCGTTCCGAGGCCAGCCTGCTGACCAGCCAATTAGTTGGGCAGATGAGCGTAAGCGACCGCACGTCAGCGACTTTAATAACCAATTTTCAGGGTGGTGCTGGTTGCGGGGTCAGCGGTGCCGCTTATGTGGCTTGGCTGGCAGATGTAACCGCCACCTTGCCGGGAGTGGTGGCGAATCCGCCTACCGTGTGTATTGTCGCCGGTGCCACGGCAGGCAGTGTGGCGACCATCACGGTGTTCTGGCTATTGCCGAGCGATACGGGCGCGGCACACCAATACCGCACCATCGTACCCATCATCTAGGATGCCGTCATGTTACAGACTCCTCACAGCCTCGTCGCAACCAAGCCGCGCAACCTTCTTGCAGGTTGTGTCAGCCCGCAAGTTAAAAAATCGGCTGGATTCAGTCTCGTCGAGATCATGGTTGCCATGGTCATCAGCCTGCTCGGCATGCTCATCATGCTGCAGGTTTACTCCAACTCCGAAGCGCAGAAGCGCACCACTGCCGGTGGCGATGACGCGCAAAACGCCGGGGCAATCGCATTGTACGGTTTGCAGCGCGACATTCAGCAAAGCGGCTGGGGCATCAGCTCGATCAACCTGCTCGGCTGCAACGCACAGTTGCGCGCGGGACCACCTGCTGTAACGCTCAACGCAATAGCACCGGTAACAATCAACCATGCCTCCATCACCGGGCAAGATGCCAACACCGACACCCTGGTGATCGTTTCAGGCAACAGTAACGGCGGACAGGAAGGAGATACCGTCACTTCACAGCTCCTTGGCAATTCTGTTTTCACCGTCGCCTCGCCCAACGAGTTCACTGCCGGCGACATGGTCATCGCCCGGACAACAGCTCTGCCAGCCTCATGCACTGTGGATACGGTTATTAGCGTTGTCGGTGCAAACGTAACCGTGACAATCGGGCTGGCCGGCATGACCAGCGGTACGCTCTTCAACCTCGGCCGGGCACAGAAAATACGGGCTTATGCGATTCGCGGTGGCAACCTGACGCTATGTGACTACACGGCAAATGATTGCGGGCTTGCCGCTAACAATGCCAATACCGCAATCTGGGTGCCGATTGCCAACAACATTGTCAGCATGAAGGCGCAATACGGGCGCGATACCAACGCCGTCCCAATGGACGGCATCGTGGACATTTACGATAAAGTCACACCGACCACGGCCTGCGGCTGGGTGAGAACATCCTCGATACGTGTTGCCCTGGTGGCGCGAAACAGCCAGTCCGTACAAGCAGGTGTCACCCCCATCGCTCCGGTCTGGGCAGGAAGTTTGACCGTCGCTGTCGCAGCTCCTTTGCCGGCCACTGTCGCCGACCCCATTGATATATCGTTAAGCAACGCCAATTGGCAAAACTACCGCCATAAGGTATTCCAGACCCTTGTGCCGATCCGGAATATCACCGTGAAAGGAGTGCAGACGGGATGTTAACCAAACGCAAATCTCCTGAACTTCACACATTTGCAAAGTGTGCGTGCTCCTGTGCCCATACGGCTAGCAAGCCACATGGGCAGACGAAAACCCTGTCTGCCCGCCCTGCGCAACTGCGTGCCAAACAACGTGGGGTTACACTGTTAATCACGCTGATCATGCTGGTGGCGATGACCTTGACGGCCATTACGCTGATGCGCTCGATGGATACCACCAACCTCATCGCCGGTAATCTGGCGTTTCAGCAATCGGCCACCCGTTCGGCTGACACCGGTGTCGAATCCGCTATCGTCTGGATGCAAAACAATATAGCCACCTTGCAAAATGATAGTTTCGCCAACGGCTACTCGTCATCATTTACCAATCCGGCTGCCAATCAATCCTGGGACAATTTCTTCACGGTCACGCTGGCAGGTCGGACGCTCGCGTTGGCTCCAGACGCGGTCGGCAATACCGTAACTTATGGGATCCAACGCCTATGTCTTAGCGCGAATACTTCACCGACTGCTGTCGGTGCCGGATGTACTGTCACGCCCGTAGCCGCTGGCGGCGGGGCAGGCAGCAGCGAAGATGCCGGTACCGTTCAACTGAACGCCAGCACCCAGCAATATTACCGCATCACCTCGCGCACTGTCGGGCCGCACAATGCCAAGAGTTATGTTCAGGCCGTCGTTGCCATGTAATGGGTGCACCAAACCGGGCAAGCCGGAACCAAAAAGGTGAAATTGTTTTACCGTAGGTTGGGCAAAGCGTAGCGTGCCCAACATTAAAAAT
>CAIZNF010000676.1 GCA_903934275.1 uncultured Nitrosomonadales bacterium | reverse complement strand
GATTCACCAGACCGCTATAGTTCACCCGAATGCGAAGCTTGCCGACGATGTCGAAGTGGGCGCATTTTCAATTATCGGCGAACATGTCGAGATCGGCGCGGGTACGGTGATTGGCCCGCATGTGGTAATCAGCGGGCGCACGCGCATCGGTCAGCTCAATCGAATTTTCCAGTTCTGTTCGCTGGGTGAAGTACCGCAAGATAAGAAGTACGCCGGTGAGCCGACGCGGCTGGAAATTGGAGATCACAACACCATCCGCGAGTTTTGCACTTTCAATCTCGGCACAGCGCAAGATGTCGGCGTGACGCGTGTCGGCAACCACAACTGGATTATGGCCTACGTGCATCTGGCGCATGATTGCCAGGTGGGTAATCACACCATCTTTGCCAATAACGCGCAATTGGCCGGGCATGTGGAGGTCGGTGATTACGCAATACTGGGAGGGTTTACCGTGGTGCACCAGTTCGTCAAAATCGGCGCGCACACCATTACCGGTATGGGCACGATCTTGTTGCAGGACTTGCCGACTTATGTGCTGGCTTCGGGCAACCCTTCCGCACCGCATGGCATCAATGCTGAAGGGCTGAAGCGGCGCGGTTTTTCCAGCCCCTCCGTTATGGTGATCAAACGTGCCTACAAGGCTCTGTATAAATCCGGTTTGAGTTTAGAAGATGCTAAAGCCGTCATTCAATCACAGCTTGCGGAGCACGCCGAGTTGCAGCCGTTGGTTGATTTTCTCTCCGCTACAGAACGCGGCATCATCCGTTGAGGTAATTTCATTTCTCCATCAATAGTGCAATACTGTAAAGTGCATTTCATGTACCAATGGCAATGGCGCATGGAATGCGCCCTACATTATTGCTGTTTTGAAAACCGACCAGAATAAGCTAATGCCGCAAAAAAAAATCATAATCGGTATCGTCGCGGGCGAAGCGTCTGGTGACCTGCTTGGTAGCCACTTGATGCTAGCACTGAAAGAAGTGCGCCCCAATGTGCAATTCGTTGGCATCGGTGGCCCTAAAATGCAATCCGTCGGGATGGTGGTATTGTTTCCGATGGAAAAATTGGCAGTGCGTGGTTATGTTGAGGTGCTGCGCCACTATCGCGAGATCACTGGTATTCGGTACAAGCTTAAAAACTATTTTCTAACCAATCGCCCAGACTTGTTCATTGCGGTTGATGCACCGGATTTCAACCTCGATCTGGAGCTGACGCTCAAACAGCATGACATCACCACCATCCATTACGTTAGCCCGTCGATCTGGGCGTGGCGCGGCGAGCGCATCAATAAAATCAAGCGCGCCGTGTCGCACATGCTTGCGTTGTTTCCGCACGAACCGAAGCTGTACCGGGAGGCTGGCATACCGGTCGATTACGTTGGACACCCGCTTGCTGACATGTTGCCGGAGTATCCAAAACGCACCGAAATGCGCGAGACAATGCGCATCCCCCCACAGGCGGAGGTATTTGCATTCTTGCCTGGTAGTCGGCAGAGCGAAGTAAAATATTTGGCACGCACCTACATCGAGACTGCCAAGCTCGTATTGCAACAGATGCCCGATGCTCGCTTTCTGGTACCGCTGGTCAGTCGCGAAACACGCGGCATCTTCGAGCAGGCGCTCTATGATTGCGATGCGCAACAGCTGCCGATTACGCTGCTGTTCGGTCATGCGCAGGATGCAATAATCGCTGCTGACATCGTATTGGTCGCCTCGGGTACGGCAACACTGGAGTGCGCTCTGCTCAAACGCCCAATGGTCATCACTTACAAGATGCCGGCATTCTCGTGGTGGATGATCAAGCGCAAACGCTACCAACCTTATTTCGGCCTGCCTAATATTTTGTGCGAACGCTTTGTTGTGCCGGAGCTGATCCAGGAAGATGCCACACCGGAGAACATCACCCAGGCGTTGCTCAACCTGGTCAATGATAAAGGTGCCGTGGCGCAGCTCGAAAATACGTTCCACAAATTGCACCAGACCCTGCGCCAGCATACTGAGCAGAAAGCTGCGGCGGTCATCCTGCCGTACCTGCCCGATACAATTAACTGAAAAATGTTTTGTTGGGCACGCTACGCTTTGTCTAACTCAAGTGGATGCGGGGGAGAGAAAAAATTCAGCAATTCAATATTCTCATTTGTGGCGTGGATGAGGCCGGGCGCGGGCCACTGGCCGGGCCGGTGAGCGCAGCGGCAGTAATTCTCGATGTGGGCAACCCCATCGCGGGCTTGGCCGATTCCAAAAAACTTTCCGAGCGGCAACGCGACCGACTCGCCCCGATTATTCGTGAGCGCGCGTTGGCGTGGGCGGTGGCCTACGCCGAAGTCGAAGAAATAGACCAGATCAACATCCTGCAAGCCACGCTACTGGCGATGCGCCGCGCCGTGCTGGCATTGAAGATACAGCCGCATCAGGTGTTGGTGGATGGCCTGTATTGCCCGCAGACCGGCATTCCCAGTCAGGCGATAGTGAAGGGCGACAGTAAAATTGCGGCAATTTCCGCAGCTTCGATTCTGGCGAAGACCTCACGCGACGCGCTGATGCTGGAATTACACGCGCAATATCCACACTACGGATTCGCCGATCATAAAGGTTATCCCACCGCCGCTCACCTCGCCGCATTGCGTGAATATGGGGTGTCTGCCGTACATCGCAAGAGTTTCAGGCCAGTGCGCGAGCTGCTTCTACCACGTGCGTGACAGGGGTAGAGAGCCGGCCTGGGTTAGATGAATAATGAGAAATTTATAATCATCTGCTGGTTGGTAGAATGGCCGGAGCTTTTTACCGATGGATTGCAAGATGAAATTAACAGAAATTGACGCGTTGCGTGCTTATGCGCGAATGGTGAACACGCTGGATGCATCGCATATTGAACTGCTGTTGGATAATGGTTTTCGTTATTCATCGCAATGGATGATCGGAGGAATCACTTCGAGACAAGAGTTCCTTGATTACATAAAACCCATGCTTCTTTCGATCAAGCAATCGGGTGAACGGGCATACGCCGAAATTGCGGTAGTTCAGGCATGGGGCCATAACGAATGTGTAGCAACAGCTGAAGGTG
>CAIZNF010000675.1 GCA_903934275.1 uncultured Nitrosomonadales bacterium | reverse complement strand
CGCACGACAAGGAATTGATCCCTTTCCCCTCAAGGTTAGGATGGGGATGGGTTGAACTGCATAGCTTCCGAAACCCCATCCCCACCCCAGCCCTCCCCTTGAAGGAGAGGGAGTTTGCGCCATAAAGTGCTTAACCGAGTGCCATGAGAACCAGATACCTTTTAAAAGCAGACCTTGCTTGGCGTGGAGCGCAGCAAGCACTCGGCCACACACAAACTTCACACCAACCGCCGCCGATTTCAATCAAACTCGTTGCCCTGGTTTTGCTGCTCAAAATGGCGAACTTTTTCTGACAAGTCGAAGTTTTCATTTTCAACCGCTTTGTTTTTACTGTCCAACGCGATATTGATATTTTCCTGATTGGCTTTCTCCTGGTAGAAGGTCAGGCAATCATTCCTCCACTCCTGGATGGATTTGCCGTTCAGTCGGATTACCCCGCCTGAGTCTTTAATTTCATCATCGTATGGGTTTTTCTCAACAGAGGCATATAACAGCTTCTCGGCCATATCTTGAGTGAGGTACTTGCCACTCACCATGACTTCATTGACAGCTTCGAGCAAGGTTGGCGACGCACACGTCTTGCTGATGAAACCGGATGCCCCTGCGCGCATGGCGCTCAACACCATCGGCACATCATCATGGGCGCTGAGCATCAGAATAGGCAGGTCGGGGTAGAGCGTCTTGATAACAGAAATTATTTGCAAGCCGCTCAGGCCGGGCATGTTTATATCGAGCAACAGAAGGTCGGCTGACAGAGTGCGCAACTTCTGCAACAGTTCGTCGCCGCTGGACGCTTCGGCGACCACTTCGATGCCCGGCTGCCTCTTGAAATATCTGACCAGCCCATCACGAAACATCTCGTGGTCGTCGGTTATTATCAAGCGAATCGTCATGACCATAGCTCCCTGTTTTGCCAAGTAGGATCGTCCAGAGGGCGTACACTACTCCTGTTCCCGATTAATTCACACGCAAATCGTAAGAAACGGGCGACTCGTATGAAATGGGCGTATAAGGGTTGCTCGTATTTTCGGCTGCGCGATTGCGGCGGCTTTAACCGGGTTGTCCGCACCAGAATAATTCGCCCCCGCAAAGCGAGCCGGGTCGCGGATGACCGATACCAGAGGACGTTGCCTTGAATGATACGCACAAGACGGGCAGAGCGCCTCTACTACTACTACTACTACTACTACTACTACTACTACTACTAGTTGCGCTGGAGGTGACGGCATCATTCTGGGCTTTCAAACAGGCCGAGGAAGCTGCCGAAGCGCGCAATCATAGCTCCATGGTATTGCACGGCGCGGACGACTTGCTGTCTGGTTTGAAAAGTGCCGAGACCGGCCAGCGCGGTTATTTGCTGACCGGAGATGAGGTTTTTCTGGAACCGTATCTGGCGGAGCGCGGTAACATCGGCGGCTATTTAAATACATTGCGTCAACTGACAACAATTCCTTCCGCCCGGAAACACCTGGACGCAGTAGCGCCATTGGTAGATACCAAATTGGCGTATCTGGCGAAGAGTATTGAATTGCGCAAAAACAACAACATACCTGCCGCTCTGGCGAGTGTACGGGGTAGTCAGGGCAAGCCGTTGATGGACACCATTCGTGACGAGATGAAAGGTTTCGTCCATCTGGAAGAGGATTTATTGGAGCAGCGCGAAAAACAGTATCAAGCAAACATGCGCCAACTGTTTATTGTCACCGCAGCCTCCAGCCTGCTGATGCTGCTGTTTGCAATAGCGTTCGCCTATTTTATCTACCGGGAATCACAGCAGCGGCTCAAGAATCTGGTGCATCTCGAAACACGGCGTTTGCTCGAAGCTCAAGAGGCAACAAATCAACAATTGCAGCGGGCCAACACCGAGTTGCAGAGCAGCAAAGAGGCGCTGCGCGAGAACGAAGAGCGTTTTCGTTTGGCACTTCAGAATTCCCCCATCGTTGTCTTTTCTCATGATAAAGAGCTGCGCTACACCTGGATTTACAATCCGACGTTAGGATTAACTGCACAGCAGATGCTCGGCAAGACTGATGCTGAAATGATGCCTGTGGATGATGCCGCTCATCTGGCCGAAATCAAGCTTCGTGTAATAGAAACAGGCGTTATAGCTCGTGAAGAAGTCAGAGTAAACAGTAACGGCAACCTATCGTTTTATGACCTTTCCGTGGAGCCGCAGCGTGATGGGACTGGCAGCATCATCGGTGTGACGTGTGTGGCCATTGACATCACCGAGCGCAAAGCATCGGAAGAAGCCACGGCGCGCTATGCCCGTGATATGGGCGAACGCATCAAGGAAATATCCTGTCTGCGCGACATCACCCTGCTGTCGAACAATGACGAGTTGAGCGTGGATCGCATACTCGATGGCTGTGTCCGGCGTATGCCTGCCGGATGGTTAGCCCCAGCACACACCTGTGCGCGTATCCGTTTAAACGACCGGACATTTGAGACTCCCAACTTCCATGAGACGGAGTGGAAACTTGCGGCAGAAATTCCCTTTGCTACCCAGAATTCCGGAGCCGTCGAGGTTTTTTTTATGGGCGATGAAACTGAGGAAATTATAAATCCTTTCCTTGACGCAGAGCGTAACCTGATCAAATCCATAGCGTTACAGTTTGCTCAAGCACTTGAAAGCCGCTGGGCAGAGATCGCTTTGCATGAAAGCGAATTGCGCTGGAAGTTTGCCATCGAAGGCTCCGGTGACGGCCTTTGGGATTGGAACGTGGCAGGCAGCACCGTATTTTTCAGCAAACGCTGGAAAGAAATGCTGGGTTTTGCCGAAGACGAGATTGACAATAGGTTGGACGAATGGGAGAAGCGCGTCCACCCTGACGACAAGGCGGAAATCTTTGCCGCGATACAAGCGTATTTCGACGGCAAGATGCCGGGTTACAGCAACGAGCACCGTGTCCTGTGCAAGGATGGCAGCTACAAATGGATACTTGATCGCGGCATTGTGGTTAGCCGTAGCGAAGACGGCAAGCCATTGCGGATGATCGGTACACATGCCGATGTTTCCGTGCGCAAAAAAACCGAGAAATTGCTGCTCGATGCCATGCAGCAACTGCAAGAAAAAGAACACTCCAGAACCCGCTTCCTCTCCGCCGCAAGCCACGACCTGCGGCAGCCCATCGCGGCCGCGACACTGTTCGTGGAAACCCTGAAACTCACCACGCCGACACCCGATCAAGGCGAACTGATCGAGCTGCTGGATCAGTCGATGGGCGTTTTTTCCGGCATGTTGGAGCGGTTGCTGGATATTTCAAAATTCGATGCCGGGTTGGTCGAACCCAAGATCAAACCTATCCCCATGACGAAACTGTTTGACTGGCTGAATCGGACTTTCGCGCAACAGGCGATTGACCGACAGTTGCGCTTCCGTCTTTTCTTGCCGCAGAGCAAAGCGCTGGTCGTCCGTACAGACATCATCCTGCTGCAATCCGTGCTGATGAACCTGATCAGCAACGCGCTCAAGTTCACTGCACGCGGCGGCATTCTGGTCAGCGCCCGGCTGCGCGGCGACCGGGTGTTGTTGCAGGTGTGGGATACCGGCATCGGGATTGCCGAGGCTGACATTTCCCATGTGTTCGATGAGTTCTATCAGGTGGGCAACCCGCAACGCAACCGCGAGGGCGGATTGGGATTGGGTTTGTCCATCTGCCAGCGCACCATGCATCTGCTGGGAAGTGAAGTCACTTGCCGTTCACACCCCGGACGCGGCTCGGTATTCGGGATCAGCCTGCCGCTCGATGCCGCGCAGCTTGGGGTGAAGCCGACCATCGCCCCGGCGCCCACCGACGAAATTCTATTCAGCGGCAAGCGTGTGGTGGTGGTCGAGGATGATGAGCTGGTTACCGCAGGCTTGCTCGGCCTGCTGCGGGCATCGGGGGCCGAGGTACGGCATTTTATCAATGCGGAAGAGGCGCTGCGGCACGATGACTTCGCCAGCGCGGATTATTTTATTACCGATTACGCGCTGGGCGGCGCACTCACCGGGTTTCAGTTTTTGGAGAAGGTGCAACAGCAGCGGCAGACTCCGATCAGCGCGGTCATCATCACCGGCGAGACTTCCGCACAGTTTAACGACAGCGTTGCGGATAGCACTTGGCCCGTGCTGCATAAGCCGGTCAGCCTCGCCAGGCTCATATCCGGATTGCGTCAATGAATTGGGGGGCGGGGTAATTTGTATCGTCGTGAACGACTGGAGCAAGCCGAATGTCGGGTGTGTGAGCCTGTCGAACCACAAATGGCTTAAAACAGCCCTTCGACAAGCTCAGTGCGAACGGTAGATGTGATTTAGACCAACACTTTTAAATGCACCCAGTCTGGAGCCAATGGCACTAACTTAGTATCCGCCCATAAATAATTGGAACAATTAAAAAATGAAACTTCAAGAACAACCCCCCCTCAATCCCCCCTTATCAGGGGGGGGCAGGTAGCTCCTCCCCTGACAAGGGGAGGTTGGGAGGGGTTTGGGTTTGGTGTTGACATATCAT
>CAIZNF010000674.1 GCA_903934275.1 uncultured Nitrosomonadales bacterium | reverse complement strand
TTGCTTGGGATTATTTGCCATAACAACCATGACCGAACGTAAGTATCAGGCCATTGAAATAGCTGACCACACTCAGCAACACTCAATAACATGCAAGTTGAAGAAACTTGGGGCGAGGCTTTACATGGGATTTGGGGCTATATGCGGGATGCCTCCCGTCTCTTGTGGGCATGGTTCATGGTGACTTTTAGGTTCACCCGCCACATTTTTCATTTGGTTACCATGACACTGGCAACCTCGCTATTTTTGTTTTGTGTGGTGCGTTTTATCATCCCATTCGATTTTTAATCGCTAGTGTTTGTTGGTGATTGAAAATACACCCCACAGGAAGCCTTAAATCAGCCCCGCAAGCCCCTGTCATGCCACCTGACAGCAGAGCCTCAGCCTACACAATTTAACACGCAGAAAGCGATTCTACGAAGTCGTTTTCGAGGGCTGCTCTGAGGTTTCCGCCATCGGGTGGAATTTGAAGGCCGCGCAGTTCAGACCAAACATGCGTGTACACATCCGCTCTCTCCTGTCCCTGCGTTTCAAAAACTTTATTTTTGAAATTGTCGTAGCCGATGTTCATGCCAATCTTCATCAGAGCGAATGAAAAATCAACTTTGTGAACCCGAACACGGAAGCGGTAATCGCTACCATCGCTACTCGTAACCTCACCCATTTTTGGAATGAAATGGCGAAGTGCATCCAAATCTTTAAGCACCCGCGCTCGAATCGTGAGCATTCCGTCTTTTTTGTCTTCGGGCTTTTCAGCAATCGAATAAAAACCGCACGATATTAATATCCACATAATTGCTCCTTTGAAGTTGTTGTTATCGTGCTCACAAAAGCCCTTTTTCGGCAAAACTGACCACGCCGTCATCAGGCGGAACAGCGCGCCCGGTTGCGAGTAATAATCTGTGTCTTCGCGGTGGTTCCAGTGGTCGGCCGCGCCCTCCAGGCTCAGCGGTGGCTCGGAAAAATCCGGCTGCTGCTGCCACTCGCCATAACTGTTCGGTTCATAACCCAGCGTGCTGCCATGGTTGCCATCGATGCGCATCGCACCGTCGCGGTGGTAGCTGTGCGCCGGGCAGCGCGGTGCATTGACCGGAATCAGATGGTGATTCACGCCCAGACGATATCGCTGGGCATCGCCGTAGGAGAACAGACGCCCTTGCAGCATTTTGTCGGGAGAGAAGCCGATGCCGGGCACGATGTTGGCGGGATTGAAGGCCGACTGTTCCACTTCAGCGAAGAAATTTTCCGGGTTGCGGTTCAACTCCATCACGCCCACTTCGATCAGCGGATAATCCTTGTGCGGCCACACCTTGGTCAGATCAAACGGGTGGTATGGAACGGTTGCGGCATCTACTTCAGGCATGATCTGCACGTACATCGTCCACTTGGGATAGTCGCCCTTTTCCAGGCTTTCATACAGGTCGCGCTGGTGGCTTTCGCGATCCTTGCCGACGATGGCCTCTGCCTCGGCATCGGTGAGGTTGCGAATGCCTTGCTGCGTTTTAAGATGAAATTTGACCCAGTAACGCTCGTTCTGCGCATTGATGAAGCTGAACGTGTGGCCGCCAAAGCCGTGCATATGGCGATAAGTGGCGGGAATGCCGCGGTCGCTCATGACAATGGTGATCTGATGCAACGCTTCCGGCAGCGACGTCCAGAAATCCCAGTTGTTTTTCGCGCTGCGCATATTGGTGCGCGGATCGCGTTTCACGGCATGGTTCAGATCGGGAAATTTCAACGGATCACGCAGGAAGAACACCGGCGTGTTGTTGCCGACCAGGTCCCAGTTGCCCTCCTCGGTGTAGAACTTGAGCGCGAAACCGCGAATATCGCGCTCGGCATCGGCTGCGCCGCGCTCGCCAGCGACGGTGGTGAAGCGCGCAAACAGTTCGGTTTTCTTGCCGACCATGGAGAAAATTTTGGCACGCGTGTATTTCGTGATGTCGTGCGTGACGGTGAAGGTTCCATAGGCGCCAGACCCCTTCGCATGCATGCGCCGCTCGGGGATGACTTCGCGGTCGAAGTGCGCGAGTTTCTCCAGAAACCAGACATCCTGCAACAGTTGTGGACCACGCGATCCTGCGGTCATCACGTTCTGGTTGTGTGCGACCGGGCATCCGGCATTGGTGGTGAGTTTTTTCTTGTCAGTCATGGTGCTCCCTTTCTAAAATTAATTACGACAGTTGAGGGTAGGGTGGGCACAAAAACGCGCCTCCTACGGGGCTATGTGTTTTCCTTGTACTCGGCATCCACTACCTTGCCGCGCGAGCCCGATCCGCTCGGGCGCGCTTCGCCCGTCTCCGCGCCCACATTGGGTGGCGGCTCCGGTCCTTCACTGCGTGTTTCTGTATAGGGGCCGCCCTTGTTGGCCTGCCCCGTTTGCGAATAGAGCACCGCCCCGGCTTCCTGCAATATTTTCCGCAACGCTTCCGCGCGTTCCGTGGCGAGGCTGACATCTTTCTTGAGCAGCGCTTCCTTGGCTTCGCGCAACGCGGTCTCGATGCGTTTCTTCAAGTCATCGGTGAGCTTGTCGGCGAAGTTTGCGAGCATCTTCTCGGCTTCGTAACAACCTGCATCCGCCGCGTTGAGTTTCTCCGCGTCCTCGCGCCGTTTCTTGTCAGCGTCGGCATAGCGTTCGGCATCTTCCACCATGCGCTTCTTGGTGTCTTCCGAAAGCCGCGTGGAGCCGCTGATGTTGATCGACTGCGATTTGCCGCTGGCCATGTCCTTCGCGGAAACGCCGAGGATGCCGTTGGAGTCGATGTCGAAAGTCACCTCGATCTTGGGGATGCCGCGCGGTGCGGGGGGTAACCCGGTCAAATTGAATTCGCCGAGGCTGGTGTTATCCCCCGCCATCGGGCGCTCGCCCTGAAACACGTGGATCGTGACGCTGGTTTGCATGTCGGCGGCGGTGGTGAATGTCTCGGAGCGCTTGACCGGAACCGGGGTGTTGCGCGCGATCAGCGGCGTAGCGATACCGCCCAGCGTTTCCACGCCCAGCGTGAGCGGTGTCACGTCCACCAGCACGATGCCGCTGACTTCTCCACCCAATACACCGGCCTGCACAGCGGCACCGGCGGCGACGCATTCCATCGGGTCAACGCCCATTTCGGCCTTGCGCCCGAACAGCTCCTCGAAGTAGCTGCGCACCACCGGCATGCGCGTCGGGCCACCGACGAACACGATGCGGTTCACATCCTTCGGCGTGATGCCCGCATCGTGCAACGCCTGTTCCACCGGGCCTCGGCAACGCTCGATCACCG
>CAIZNF010000673.1 GCA_903934275.1 uncultured Nitrosomonadales bacterium | reverse complement strand
CCTCGCAATATTCGGTATCGGGCTGCTAGGCGAATATATTGGACGAATCTATCTGCAGGTCCGGCACCGCCCGCGCTATCTGGTCGATGCCATCCTCGAAAGGAAAGAATGACACCTGCACCGTCCAGCCGGAAGCGTGCGATTGTCTTTGCCTACCATAACGTAGGCGTACGTTGTCTTAGCACGCTGCTGGCGCATGGTGTCGATGTCGCACTGGTTATCACGCATCATGACAACCCCGAAGAAACGATCTGGTTTGGCAGTGTTGCCGAACTCGCCGCCCTGCACGATATCCCGGTAATCATCCCGGAAGACCCCAACGACCCAGCGGTTGTCGCCATGCTTTCGGCACTAGAGCCGGATTTTCTATTTTCTTTCTACTATCGGTTGATGCTGAAAGCGCCGCTGCTGAATCTGCCAAAATGCGGCGCCTACAACATGCACGGATCTCTACTGCCCCGCTACCGTGGGAGAGTTCCCGTCAATTGGGCCATCATTCAGGGAGAACACGAAACAGGTGCCACGCTACATAAAATGCTCGAAAAGCCGGACGCCGGCGGTATTGTTAGCCAGCAAGCGGTTCCAATCCTGCCTAATGACACAGCCTTGGACGTCTTCAATAAGGTGACCGTTGCTGCCGAACTGGCACTCGACCGCATACTCCCTGAACTTCTTAATGGCTGCGTTACTGCGCAGCCGCAAAACCTTGCCCAAGGAAGCTATTTTGGTGGGCGCAAGGCAGAAGACGGCCGAATTCAGTGGTCGGACACTGCACAGGCAATCCACAACCTGGTTCGCGCCGTAGCCCCACCCTACCCGGGCGCATATTTCGATACCAAGCAGGGACGCTTCAAAATCCTGCGATCACTCCAACCCACTGGCGCAGTGGGCGATTACCCGGTCCCTACCCTTTTTGTCGACAACGACCGCCTGTTTGCGCAATGCGGCGACCGGAGCATGTTGCGCCTGCTGCAGCTAGAATTCGACGGACGCGACGTAACTGCTCAGAACTTTCCCGCGCTAGTTGGCGCCACTTTCCTACCCTTACCATGAAAAAAATACTCATCCTCGGCGTCAACGGCTTCATCGGACATCACCTGTCTCAGCGGATCATCGACACTACGGATTGGGAAGTGTATGGCATGGACATGAACTCGGAACGGGTGACCGATCTGATGTCCAATCCACGTTTTCATTTCTTTGAAGGCGACATCATGATCAACAAGGAATGGATTGAATATCACGTCAAGAAGTGCGATGTCATTCTGCCGCTTGTTGCTATTGCCACGCCAGCCACTTATGTCAAGGAACCGCTGCGGGTTTTTGAACTTGATTTTGAGGCAAACCTGCCCATCATCCGCCAGGCGGTAAAGTACAAGAAGCGCGTGATTTTTCCATCCACGTCGGAAGTTTACGGCATGAGCCAGGATCCCGAATTCGATCCAGAAAACTCGAATCTGGTGCTCGGCCCGATCAACAAGCCACGCTGGATATATTCCTGTGCTAAGCAGATGATGGATCGCGTGATCCACGCCTACGGTCAGCAGGAAGGTCTCGACTACACGCTATTCCGCCCCTTCAACTGGATTGGTCCCGGCCTTGATTCCATCCACACGCCCAAGGAAGGCTCTAGCCGCGTGATTACCCAGTTTCTGGGCCACATCGTGCGCGGCGAACCAATCAAGCTGGTGGATGGCGGCGCTCAGAAACGATCGTTTACCTATGTCACCGATGGCATCGACGCACTGATGAAAATTATTGAAAACAAGAATGGCGTCGCCAATGGAAAGATCTTTAATATCGGTAATCCAAAAAATAACTACTCCGTGCGCGAACTGGCGGCGATGATGCTTG
>CAIZNF010000672.1 GCA_903934275.1 uncultured Nitrosomonadales bacterium | reverse complement strand
GGATGATATGTGGAGCAAAAAATAATACTCGTGGCATCGCTGTGGCCAGCTAGTCAGTTTTAAATGCGCGCCAACACCTAATCTCTTACCAGTCAAATGATGCCAAAAAATGACAATAATTTTTCAACGAAACCGTAGGTTGTGCTCTGCCCACCATGTCGGGCAGAGCCCGACCTACATTTTTGTTACGGCTTGTCCGGCTTAGGGTTATCAAAGTAGACGATGTGGCAGTCGTGCAATGCACATGATTTGAATGCGTTAGCGTGCAGTGTTTCCGCTTAAAATTAGAGTAACCGGCACTCTCAAATGAGGTGGGATTGCATCCGGGGCCGTTGACGTTTTGCGAGATTCCAAGCGCCTGAGCATATCGCGATAACTGCGTATATTCTCGACCAGAATAACCGCCTCTCCGCCGCGCGCATACCCGTGTTTGAGTGTTTCGTAATATCCTGGCCTATTCAACAGCGGCATCCATTTCTTTACGTCAGCCCAGCTGTCCGGGTTCAATCCGGCGCGCTTGGTCAAAATGCGCGCATCTTCCAGATGTCCATAACCCTGGTTATAGGCGGCCAGCGCCAGCCAGGTACGATCCGGTTCCGGGATGTGATTGGGCATTTGCTCTTTAAGAAGAGCCAGGTATTTTGCGCCCGCAAAGATGCTTTCGTGCGCATCGAGCCGATTTTTTACCTTCATCCGGTCAGCGGTGTCCTCAGTCAGCATCATCATGCCACGCACGTTGGTAGAAGAAGTTGCAAGAGGGTTCCACTGCGATTCCTGATAAGCCAATGCTGCAAGCAATTGCCAGTCTTCTCCGGTAAGTGTGGCGGCCTCATCAAAAAGGCGGCGATAGTGCGGCAACACAGTATTGCGGCGGCTGATGAATGTGGCGGCATCCATCGTAGCGAGCCGCTCGCTGTGCCCATAGTAGCGATCCAGCAAGCGGCGCAACGTGCCATCTTGCTGGATATCTGCAAAAAACACCTCTACATGTTTAATCAAATCGGGGTCAGCATCATCCGCGAATCCCCATGCGTGCTTGGAAGACTGTGCAATAGCAAGAGCGATGGCTAAATTGGGGTAATAGTTACGCGCATCGGCAAGCTGCAACTCATTGGCCGCCGCGCAATCCAACCCGTCTTCGGCAACCTCCGCCAACAAGCCTTGCGCGGTAGTTTTTTCGCGGGCCTGCCATTGCAGCGCGGGTAATTTTTTCCGTGCCTCGCGTAGCGCAGCCTCTTGAGCCGAACCAGCCACTACCGCCAATTCTTTCCCCGCCAAATCAGCAAGTTTTTCGGGGGGGGGGTTGTCGCGGTTACATACCACCAACTCGCGCACAGTCTGGTAGCTGGGGCCGAAGCGTAGCGCAACAACACTGCCACTACGCAATGAAGCAGCAGCCAAATGCGCCTTGTGTTTATGTAACGCGGAGCTGACTTTGTCTTGCGACATCGGGACTGTTTCGAGCACCGCATTCAATCGGCTGGCGAACAATTTTGCCAGCTCCCGCTCGAATTCAGCTTCCGCACCGTGCGCGGTTTCAGGCACGATAATTACCAGTTTGCCGAGATTCCACGCCGGAAGTTGTTGGCCGCAAGCAGCCAGCAGCAGGCTTAATCCGGCTAATACCAATCGCAAGCATCGCGGCGAGTTCCACATACGAACATTCTGCACTAAATTGAGGCTGTCTGGTAAAATGCGCGCCGCTGTTGATTGCTGCACTTGGGAGAGGTGTCAGAGTGGTCGAATGTACCGGACTCGAAATCCGGTGTGGCGTTATGCGTCACCGTGGGTTCGAATCCCACCCTCTCCGCCAGATTAGCTATCCAGCATTATCCAAAGGCATCCAAAGCCAGATGAAATGCTCAATAAACACAATGCGTTAATCCGCATTAGCCATCCATTACCATCTTAACTTAACCATTGACAGCCGGGTATAACTGGGTATAACTTTGGGTATAACACGAATTGTGTTCTCGATAGTTATACCCAAGGAGGCTGTATGTCACTTACTGATGCAGAGGTACGCAACGCCAAACCAAGCGATAAAGTTCAATATCTGTTCGATGGTGCGGGGCTTTATTTGCAGATAAACCCCAACGGGTCGCGCTGGTGGCGGTTTAAATATCGCTTTGAGGGCAAGCCTAAGCTGCTTTCCCTTGGTGTTTATCCTGATGTCGGCTTAAAGGGTGTCCGTGCAGCACATACCGAGGCTCGCAAACTTATTACCAATGGTATAGACCCAAGTGCAAAACGGAAACAATCCGAAGCTGCAACAAAACAGATGCATGAAATTGTCCGGCGAATCGCTGAAGGCATTCCCCTTGAAAATAGTTTTAAGGCAGTAGCTGCCGAGTGGTTCGACAAGCAATCACACACATGGGTAGAACACCACTCCAAAGATGTGCAGCGTAGGCTGGAGGTCAATATCTTTCCGTATATTGGCACTCGCCCCATTGCTGAAATTGAAGCCCCTGAGTTGCTGGCAGCTATCCGTGTAATCGAGGGGCGCGGTGCATACGATTTGGCGCACCGGGTATTACAAGTGTGCGGTCAAGTGTTTCGCTATGGTGTAGCAACAGGCCGTTGTAAACGTGACCCATCACCTGACCTACGTGGTGCGCTTGCTCCTCACAAAAAAAAGAATCAAGCGGCAGTTCAGCCAGAGGATTTACCTGACCTGTTACGTGCTATCGCTGGGTATGATGAGATAGGCAGCAGACAAACCCGCCTTGCGCTGCAATTGCTTGCGCTTACCTTTGTCCGAACCAATGAATTGATTGGTGCAGTATGGACAGAATTCGACCTTGATAAAGCACTCTGGCTTATTCCTGCCGAACGCATGAAAATGCGCACCCAACATGTTGTGCCACTTTGCAGCCAGTCACTCCGCATTCTTTCGGAGCTTAGGTTGATTGCAGGTAAAAGCATCTATGTGTTACCCGGTAGAAATCCGGCGAAACCCATAAGCAACAACACGATGCTCTTTGCTCTATATCGCTTGGGCTTCAAGGGTAAAATGACCGGGCACGGCTTCCGTGCGGTCGCTTCCACCATCCTAAATGAAACCGGATTCCGGGGTGATGTCATTGAGATTCAGCTGGCGCATTGTGAGCGTAATGAAATTCGAGGCGCGTATAACCGCGCTCTGTATTTGGAGGAGCGCAAGGCAATGATGAAATGGTGGGGTGATTATTTGGAGGGGGTTGCTTCTGGTGCAAAGGTTATACCTCTGCACGGTAAGGCAGCATGATTAAAAACGAACCGTTCACGTTGCAACCGATTCGATAATTGTATTAGACACTGTTGCGGAGCAACCACCGATATACCAGCGTAACTCAATTTTCGATATACACATATCTGTGTATTATCAAATAGTTGCAATTGTTTTTTTCTTTAGCTATACTTACCACAAGTTAGGTAGTTTCACCACCGAGTCAAGTTTCGTTGTTATCATTCGATAACCCAGAAGTTTCAAAACGCCAAGGAGGGCAGTGCTTGCAATGAGCACACAAAATGCCCTCTGTTGGTGATTCCCTTTTGCGAATCCCCTCAGAGTTTTTTAAAACTGCGGCACATGCTCGACTATTCGAGCGGATTGGAGGAGCAAAATGGCAACAAAAAAAGTTGTAAAAGTTAAAGAACCAAAGGCTATAAAAAGCGGACACACCAAGCCAAAAGTGCCTATCGTCCCGCTTGACCAGCCCGGCAGATTACGGGTGTCCAACATGATGGCAATTCTCAATGTTGGCCATTCCACGTTTATGCAGGGTGTTAAGTCTGGCAGATACCCGCCTCCAGATGGACGTGATGGGAGCTTTTTATTTTGGAACAACTCTACTGGCAAGAAGTGCCTCATAGGAAATACTGAGGAGGGTGCAGCATGAGCGCGCCACCAAAAAAGAAAACCGTCAGCCGGAGGGCAAAAGCGGTTTTCAAAACATCTATTTACGCGAAACAGTTTTTCAAGTCCCACGCATCCTGTCAACACGCGCCGAAGGACTCCCCATGCCCGGATAAAAGCCGGACACTACCCACAGCTCGATGGGCACGATGGAAGATTGTCATTCTGGCGACCTTCTACCGTCAGAGCGTTTTTGTGAGCGGTTTACACATGACTGCCTTATACCATCCATTCTGGATACCCCACCTGAGTCAACCGCCGCCAACCTCTGAGCTAATCAGTCAATCAGGCTGACCCTCAACACAATAAATATCCGTTTTAGAAACAACCTACAAGCTGTGCATCCCGCACCGCGTGGGGACGATTTACCCTTAAATAAGGAGTTCTAACATGAAAGTAAAACAAAATTTCATCAGTAATATCACCAAAAAATTACTTAACGCAGTCGGTATCCGACGCACGCCAGAAAATAAGTTTGGTGAGTGCCACGGGGAGGCATTCAAGGCGTTGGCAGATGAATTGAAAATGTCGGAAAAAGAATGCCATCTTGCGGAGAAAGTGTATTTTCAGGGGTTGATTGAGTTCTATTTGGCGAAGGATTTCGCTTCTACCAGCGATTCTACCAGCCACGCTTATGCAAAATTTCGGCTGGACTACGCCAAATCTATTAAAAATTATCTAAGGTCTGGCTTTAGGCTTGCGCTGAAGGCAAAGCTGAGATCGGAAGAGCACACGTCT
>CAIZNF010000671.1 GCA_903934275.1 uncultured Nitrosomonadales bacterium | reverse complement strand
TAATCTGCGGAAAACTAGCTTTTAGAAGTACTGCACCTCAATCACCTCATACTCGCGCACCCCACCCGGTGTCTGCACCTCGGCGATGTCGCCACTGTATTTGCCGATCAGGGCGCGCGCAATCGGTGAGCTGATGGAAATTTTGCGCTCCCTGATATTTGCCTCGTCGTCGCCGACGATTTGATAGGTGATGACATCGCCGGTTTTGGTATCTTCCAGCACCACGGTCGAAGCGAATACGCAACGACCATCCGCACTGAGCGTTTTGGGGTCAATGACCTGCGCACTACCAAGTTTGAATTCCACCTCGACGATGCGCCCCTCAACAAACGATTGACGCTCTTTGGCTGCATCGTATTCGGCATTTTCAGACAAGTCGCCCTGTGCACGCGCTTCGGAAATGGCGTTAATCACCGACGGTCGTTCTACAGTCTTCAATTGATGCAACTCCTGGCGCAACGCCTCCGCGCCGATGACAGTTAATGGGATTTTACTCATGCCAATACTTCCTCTGTTATTAGTCGTTAGTCGTTAGTCGTTAGTCGGTAGCCGTTAGTCGGTGTTGTCGTGGAGCCTGTCCTGAGCGTAATCAAAGGGCGTGTTTTCGGGTTTAACTAAAAACCAGCAACTAACGACTAGCGACTAGCCGCTTGTGCAGCGTCTGTATGTCATACACTTGCAATTCGGCGAGATGTTGCATCCCGGCGCAGGCGGCGCGCGCCCCGGCCAGCGTGGTGTAATAAGTAACGCGCCCTTGCAGCGCCGCGTTGCGGATGGAATAGGAATCGCGCATCACACTCGGCTTGCTGTCCACGGTATTGATGATGAGATTAACTTCGCCATTTTTGATCATATCCACGATATGCGGGCGACCTTCTGCCACCTTGTTCACCACGGTCACCGCGACACCCTCCGCGCCGATTACGGCGGTCGTCCCGCGTGTCGCCAGAATAGTAAAACCGAGCTGCACCAAAGAACGGGCCACCTCCACCACGCCCGGCTTGTCCGCTTCGCGCACGCTGATAAACACGTTACCCTCTTTCGGCAACTTCACGCTGGCAGCCAGTTGCGATTTTACAAAAGCTTCGGCGAAGGTTTCGCCCACCCCCATCACCTCGCCGGTGGATTTCATTTCCGGCCCGAGTATCGTGTCCACGCCGGGGAATTTGATGAACGGGAATACCGCTTCCTTGACCGAATAATACGGGGGAATCACCTCTCTGGTGATACCTTGCTGCGCCAGCGTTTGCCCGACCATGCAGCGCGCCGCGATTTTCGCCAGCGCCACGCCGGTCGCTTTGGACACGAAAGGCACGGTGCGCGAGGCGCGCGGGTTCACTTCCAGCACATACACAATGCCTGCTTGAATCGCGAACTGCACGTTCATCAGGCCCACTACGTTGAGCGCTTGCGCCATCGCCACGGTCTGGCGGCGCAATTCGTCCTGCAATTCTTTCGACAGGCTGAATGGCGGCAACGAACAGGCCGAGTCGCCGGAATGCACACCGGCCTGCTCGACGTGTTCCATGATGCCGCCGATGATCACCTGCTTGCCATCGGATACCGCATCCACATCCACTTCAATCGCATCGTTGAGGAAGCGGTCCAGCAGGATCGGCATACGCTCAGGATAAGTCTTGGACATCTCTTCCGCAGCGCGCATGTAGCGTTCCAGATCGTGTTGCGCGTGGATGATTTCCATCGCCCGCCCGCCCAGCACATTGCTCGGTCTTACCACCAGCGGATAGCCTATTTCTGCGGCCCCGATCAGTCCTTCTGACACGCTGCGCGCGGTGCGGTTAGGCGGCTGTTTTAAATCCAGCTGATACAACATCTGCTGAAAGCGCGCGCGGTCTTCCGCGCAGTCGATCATGTCCGGCGTGGTGCCGATAATCGGCACACCGTTCTTTTCCAAGCCATGCGCCAGTTTGAGCGGAGTCTGCCCACCGTACTGCACGATCACACCGATGGGTTTTTCCACCGCCACGATTTCCAGCACATCTTCCAACGTCAACGGCTCGAAATACAAACGATCCGAAGTATCGTAATCGGTCGAAACGGTCTCCGGGTTGCAGTTGACCATGATGGTTTCATAGCCATCCTCGCGCATCGCCAGCGCGGCATGCACGCAACAATAATCGAACTCGATGCCCTGCCCGATGCGGTTCGGCCCGCCCCCCAACACCATTATTTTTTTGTTATTGGTGGGCAGCGATTCGCATTCCTCCTCGTAAGTGGAATACATGTAGGCAGTGTTGGTGGCGAACTCTGCGGCACAGGTATCCACGCGCTTGAACACCGGGCGTACACCGAGCGCATGGCGGTAAGCGCGCAGCGCAGACTCATCGGTATCCAGCAGAGCAGCCAGGCGCGCATCGGCAAAACCATTGCGCTTCAGCGTGCGCATCTCGTCCGCGTCCAGGCTTTCCAGATTGCGGTCCGCCAGTGTTTTTTCCTGGCGGATCAGGTCTTCGATTTGCACCAGAAACCACGGGTCGATCTTGCTCAGCGCGAACACTTCGGCCACGCTCATGCCGAAGCCGAACGCATCCGACACCGCCCAGATACGCTCCGGCCCAGGGCTGCCAAGTTCGGCGCAAACTGATTCGCGGTCGTTGTATTTTTGATCCAACCCGTTTACGCCGACTTCCAGGCCGCGCAAGGCTTTTTGGAAGGACTCCTGAAAGGTGCGACCTATCGCCATCACCTCGCCCACCGACTTCATCTGCGTGGTCAGGCGGTCATTGGCTTGCGGGAATTTTTCAAAGGCAAAGCGCGGAATTTTGGTGACCACATAGTCGATGCTCGGCTCGAACGAGGCGGGTGTCGCGCCGCCGGTGATATCGTTCTTCAGCTCATCCAGCGTGTAGCCAACCGCCAGCTTGGCGGCAACTTTTGCAATCGGGAAACCGGTCGCCTTGGAAGCCAGCGCGCTCGATCTCGACACGCGCGGGTTCATCTCGATCACCACCATGCGCCCGTCATCCGGGTTGATCGCGAACTGCACGTTGGAGCCGCCGGTATCCACACCGATTTCACGCAGCACCGCGATGGAGGCATCGCGCAAGATCTGGTATTCCTTGTCGGTCAGCGTCTGCGCCGGAGCCACGGTGATCGAATCGCCGGTATGCACGCCCATCGGATCGAGATTTTCGATGGAGCAGATGATGATGCAATTGTCATTGCGGTCGCGCACCACCTCCATCTCGAATTCTTTCCAGCCGAGCAGCGATTCCTCGATCAGCAACTCGCGCGTCGGCGACGCTTCCAACCCGCGCTCGCAAATTTCCATAAACTCTTCGCGGTTGTAAGCGATGCCGCCGCCGCTGCCGCCCATCGTGAAAGATGGCCGGATGACCGTCGGGAAGCCCATCACCTGCTGCACCTGCAACGCCTCTTCCATGCTGTGCGCAATTGCCGAACGCGCCGAAGCCAGGCCGATGCGCGTCATTGCCTGCTTGAATTTTTCGCGGTCTTCGGCCATATCGATGGCCTCGCGCGACGCGCCGATCATCTCGACATTGTATTTTTCCAGCACGCCGTGCTTGGCCAGATCCAGCGCGCAATTCAGCGCGGTCTGCCCGCCCATAGTCGGCAGGATCGCGTCCGGGCGTTCCTTGGCGATGATTTTTTCCACCATCTTCCAAGTGATCGGCTCAATGTAAGTCGCGTCCGCCATGTCCGGGTCGGTCATGATAGTGGCCGGATTCGAGTTCACCAGAATGACGCGATAGCCCTCCTCACGCAGCGCCTTGCAAGCCTGTGCGCCGGAATAGTCGAACTCGCATGCCTGCCCGATAACGATGGGGCCTGCGCCGATGATCAGGATGCTTTTTATGTCTGTGCGTTTTGGCATATAGGGTTAGCTTGTAGCTGGTAGCGGGTGGCTTGTAGCGTTTTGTCGCACCCGAAGAGCGCGGGTTTGGCTACCAACCACACCCTGCTCGGCGAAAGCGTGGGGCGCATGCGTTCTCAACCCACCTTCTAAGGTCACGAATTGTGACCTTAGCTCCCTAACCTCTTGATTGGTTAGCTCGAAAGAAAAATCTTCGGGAAATCGATCGATGTTGCGCCGTACTGCCTGCATCAATACTTTTGTTTCAACTTGATAGAGCGCAGCGAGATCGTGCGACAACATCACCCGTTGGCCGCGCAATGAATAAATACGCCCCTCAATGCCTTCGATTATTTGGCCCGGCAATAACACAGGTTTTTTGTCAGCCATTTCAGGCACGCCTCGCCTCCATCATCGCAACAAAACGGTCGAACAAATAATCCACGTCATGCGGCCCGGGGCTCGCTTCGGGATGCCCCTGGAAGCAGAACGCCGGTTTGTCGGTCAACTCGAAGCCCTGCAATGTGCCGTCGAACAGCGACACATGGGTCGCGCGCGCATTGCTTGGCAGCGTCGCCGCATCCACCGCGAAGCCGTGGTTCTGGCTGGTGATCATCACGCGCTTGCTCTGAATGTCCTGTACCGGATGATTCGCGCCGCGATGGCCAAACTTCATCTTCACCGTCTTCGCGCCACAGGCCAAAGCGAGAATCTGATGCCCGAGACAAATTCCAAACAGCGGCACACCTTCCGATAAAATTTGTTTTGTCGCCGCAATCGCGTAATCGCACGGCTCAGGATCGCCGGGGCCGTTGGACAGGAACACGCCATCCGGCTTCATCGCCAGCACCTCATTCGCCTGAGTCTTCGCGGGCACCACCGTAATTTTGCAACCGCGCCCGGCCAGCATGCGCAGAATGTTGCGCTTCACGCCGAAGTCGTAAGCCACCACATGGAATTTCGTTTCTGACACATCGCGGTAGCCTTCGCCCAACTCCCACTCGCGCTGCGTCCAGTCGTATTGCTTATCGCTCGTTACCACCCGCGCCAGATCCATACCGGACAATCCGGCAAAACCGCGCGCCGCCGCGAGTGCCGCCGCTTCGTCCGTGCCGGTGGCGATGCAACCGTTTTGCGCGCCCTTCTCGCGTAAAATGCGCGTCAGCTTGCGCGTATCGATCCCGGCAATCGCCACGACATTATTGGCTTTCAGGTAATCCGGCAACGATTGTGTGCTGCGGAAGTTGCTCACCGTCATGGAAAGATCGCGTATCACCAAGCCGCTGGCAAACACCTGGCGCGACTCCACATCCTCGTCATTTATCCCGACATTGCCGATATGCGGGCAGGTCAGCGTGACGATTTGTTTGCAATAGGATGGATCGGTGAGAATTTCCTGATACCCAGCCATCGAGGTATTGAACACCACCTCGCCGACGCTGCTACCGGAAGCACCAATGGCAATGCCGCGAAATACCGTACCATCGGCAAGCACGAGAATGGCGGGGTTCGATTGCGGCACCAGAATACTCCCAAAGCAGTTTACATAAAGAAGCGGGACGAACCGTGCGTTCATCCCGCTTTGAATAGGCGCGAATTATAGCGGATTAGGAGTGTGGCATCAAATACTCGAATAGGCCAAGGTGTATTCGAAAGTGCTGGACAACAAGCAAAAGCCCCTCCCCCCTTGCGGGGGAGGGGTTGGGGAGAGGGGTGAAAACTGCTATTCCATTCCCACCTCAAATGGGAAGGAATTTGTAGGTCGGGCTATGCCCGACATCATTTAATGACGGCGGGTAGAACCCGCCCTACGTTATTGGTGCATCACTTCTGGCACATTACTTTTGGCTTACCCTCTACAATCCCACCTTTGTAAATTCCCGAAGTGCTCATGCGTACCGATGATTTTGATTTTGCTTTGCCGGAATGTCTTATAGCCCAGCACCCGCCAAAACAGCGGGGTAACAGCCGCTTGCTGTATGCGCATGGCGGGGCGCTGGAAGATCGCCGTTTTGCCGATTTGCTACAGTTGCTCAAGCCGGGCGACATGCTGGTGCTTAACGACACGCGCGTGATCAAGGCGCGTCTGTATGGCTGCAAACAAAGCGGCGGCAAGGTCGAGGTGCTGGTCGAGCGTGTGCTGAATGAGCACGATGTATTGGCGCATGTACGCGCCAGCCATTCTCCCCAAGCGGGCAGCCGTTTATTGCTGGCCGGGGCGCTGACGGTCAAGGTGTTGGGGCGCGTGGGCGAATTCTTCCGGTTGCGTTTTGCCGCAGATGAGCCTGTGCTGGATTTGTTGGAACGCTACGGCCAATTGCCGCTACCGCCTTATATCACCCACACGGCGGATGCCGAAGACGAACGGCGCTACCAGACCGTGTTTGCACGCGCGGCAGGCGCGGTGGCGGCTCCCACGGCGGGGTTGCATTTCGATGATACGATGCTGCAAGCCTTGCGCGACAAGGGTGTGCAGATTGCTTATGTGACTTTGCTGTCGGTGCGGGAACATTTCAGCCGGTGCGCACCGAACTGACACGCGATCACGCCATGCACAGCGAACGCTATGAGATTCCGCAGGCCACCGTGGATGCGATAACCAAAGCGCGCGCGGCGGGCGGGCTGGTAATTGCAGT
The DNA here is from genome assembly GCA_903934275.1 of uncultured Nitrosomonadales bacterium. Taxonomy (GTDB): domain Bacteria; phylum Pseudomonadota; class Gammaproteobacteria; order Burkholderiales; family Gallionellaceae; genus Gallionella. The sequence goes on along the minus strand of CAIZNF010000671.1, from coordinate 2,251 downwards.
GGGCACGACCAGCTTGCGCGCGCTGGAGAGTGCGGCCCGAGAAAATGCAGGGCATGGTGACTTGCAGGCGGGCACAGGCGAGACGAAAATCTTCATCACACCGGGCTATCGTTTCAAGGTGGTGGATGTGCTGCTGACCAACTTTCACCTGCCGCGTTCGACATTGCTGATGCTGGTATGCGCGTTCGGCGGGATGGAACAAATGCTGGCGACGTATCGCCATGCGGTTGCAAACGAATATCGGTTTTTCAGTTACGGCGATGCGATGTTGATCGAGAAAAACGATGGTGTTGTAGGGCGGGTTCTACCCGCCGTCAATGATAATGTCGGGCGGAGCCCGACCTACGACTGAACTAACCAATGTCGAATTACCGCCGCGCCCGCGTACCCGGAGGCAGCTATTTCTTTACGCTGGTGGCGCATGAGCGCCGCCCGATATTGACCAGCGAAAATGCCAGAGCCGCCCTGCGTACCGCCGTGCATGCGGTGCGCGACGAACACCCGTTCGTCGTGGAAGCATGGGTGTTGCTGCCCGATCACTTGCATTGTCTCTGGCGTTTGCCGGAGGGTGATGCCGATTATTCCTTGCGCTGGGCGAAGATCAAGCGTCTCACGCGACATCATCTGGGCATGTCGGCTGGTGAAAAATTTTGGCAGCCCCGCTATTGGGAACATTGCATCCGCGACGAAAACGATTTCGCGCGGCATGCCGATTACATCCATTGGAACCCGGTGAAGCACGGTTTGGTAAAATGCGTGGCGGATTGGCCGTATTCGACCTTTCACCGTTTTGTGGCGACTGGTGTGTATCCCGAAGATTGGGGTGTCGCAGACGACGGATTTGGCGATGGAAAGTTTGGCGAGTAGCACGTAGGGCGGGTTCTACCCGCCGTCATTAAATAATGTCGGGCGGAGCCCGACCTACGATTAAGTCAAAAAAATACCGGGCGAAGCCCGACCACAAACAAAATATGAAATTTATTTTACATAAAATCGACGGCCTCGCCCGTCGCGGCACTTTGCAACTGGCACACGGCACGGTCGAAACCCCGGCCTTCATGCCGGTGGGAACCTACGGCACGGTGAAGGCGATGTCGCCGCTTGAGTTAAAGGAAATCGGCGCGCAGGTCGTGCTGGGCAACACTTTTCACCTGTGGCTACGGCCCGGTCTGGAGGTGATCGAGGCGCACGGCGGCTTGCATCGCTTCATGGGCTGGGACGGCCCAATACTCACCGATTCCGGCGGTTTTCAGGTGTTCAGCCTCGGTGAGTTACGCAAGATCACCGAGGAAGGGGTGAGGTTTCAATCGCCGGTCAACGGCGATAAATGTTTCCTTACTCCCGAGGAATCGATGCGCATCCAGCGCGTGCTGAATTCCGACATCGCAATGATTTTCGACGAATGTACGCCGTATCCGGCGACGGAGCGCGAGACGGCGGATTCGATGCGTCTGTCGTTGCGCTGGGCGGCGCGCTCCAAGGCTGCGCACGAGGGTAATCCAAACGCGCTGTTCGGCATCGTACAGGGCGGGATGTATGAAAACCTGCGCGATGAATCGCTGACAGAATTGACCTGCATCGGCTTCGACGGCTATGCCATCGGCGGGCTGTCGGTGGGCGAACCCAAGGAAGATATGCTGCGCGTCCTCGCGCACACCGCGCCACAATTGCCGCAAGACAAGCCGCGCTATCTGATGGGGGTAGGCACGCCGGAAGACCTCGTGGCGGCGGTGGCGCAGGGCATCGATATGTTTGACTGCGTGATGCCGACGCGCAACGCGCGCAACGGCATGATGTTCACCCGCCACGGCGACATCAAGATCAAGAATGCCCAGTATCGCTTGGACATGCGCCCGCTGGATGAGCAGTGCGAATGCTACACCTGCCGCAACTTCAGCCGCGCCTATCTGCACCATCTGCACCGTATCAAGGAAATACTCGGCGCGCGCCTCAACACCATCCACAACCTGCATTACTACCAGCAACTGATGGGCGAGATTCGCACGGCCATCAATGAAGGTACGTTTGACGCTTTTGTGATGCGTTTCAAGCGGGCACGCGCCGGAGGAGATGCCGGGGAGATGGCGGGTGAGCATTCTAAGGTGGTGGGCGTATAGCGGTTTTCTCCCCTCGCCCCTTGCGGGAGAGGGGCTTTTGCCTGCAGGGCAATCGCATCAAATTTCCCCGAAACCAAGCAATGCTTCACGGTATGAATCCGAAGATGCCGCGAGGATACGTTTGGTTGGGATGC
>CAIZNF010000670.1 GCA_903934275.1 uncultured Nitrosomonadales bacterium | reverse complement strand
CCGGAGAAGTGCTGTCGCGCCTGACAGGCGACACCACGCTGATCCAGACCGTAATCGGCAGCTCCATTTCGATGGGCTTGCGCAGTCTGTTCCAATTTATCGGCGGCATGATCATGCTGGCGATAACCAGTTTTTATTTATTTTCTTTGAATCTCGGCCTGATGGCATTACTGATGCTGCCGATCTTCGCCATCGGACGTAAGGTAAAAAAACTTTCGCGCGAATCGCAGGACAAAATTGCCGATGCCTCGGCGCTGGCCGGCGAGATACTCAATGCCGTGCCGACGGTGCAAGCTTACACGCAGGAGCAACACGAAACCAAACGCTTCGCCGACCGCGCGGAAGCAAGCTTCGCCAGCGCGATCCAGCGCACTCTGGTGCGCTCGATGTTGACGGTGCTGATTATTACTGCGGTGACAGGCACCATCATTTTTGTGTTGTGGGTCGGCGCGAACCAAGTTCATGCGGGCAGCATGACTGGCGGGCAACTGGCTTCATTTGTCATCTACGCCGCATTAGTGGCGGGCGGCGTAGGCACTATGGCGGAAATGTGGGGTGACGTAATGCGTGCGGCGGGAGCAACCGAGCGCCTGCTGGAATTACTACAGACAAAACCCACCATCGCCGAGGCCGCCGCGCCGCAAGCACTGCCGCAGCCCCGACAAGCGGCAATCCGCTTCGAGCAGGTCGTTTTCCGCTACCCGGCTCGCCCGCAAACGGCTGCGCTGGATGACATCACGCTCGACATCGCCCCCGGCGAAAGTGTCGCGCTGGTCGGCCCTTCCGGCGCAGGCAAGACCACCCTGTTCCAACTCCTGCTGCGCTTTTACGATGTAACCGATGGCTGCATCCGCCTCAACGGGCAGGATATCCGCCAGCTTTCATTGCGTGACCTGCGTGACAAAATCGCCATCGTGCCACAAGACCCGGTGATATTCTCGGCCAATGCGCTGGAAAATATCCGTTATGGTCGCCCCGCTGCCAGCGACGCAGAAGTCGTCGCCGCCGCAAAATCGGCGCAAGTGGAGGAATTCATCAACCGCCTGCCGGAAGGCTATCAGACATTCCTCGGCGAGCGCGGCACCCGCTTGTCCGGCGGACAGCGCCAGCGCATCGCCATCGCGCGTGCGATCCTGAAAAATGCGCCTCTGTTACTGCTGGACGAAGCCACCAGTGCGCTAGATGCGGAATCCGAAATTCTGGTGCAGCAAGGCCTGAATGCCGCCATGCACGGGCGCACCACGCTCATCATCGCGCACCGCTTGGCCACTGTGCAGAATGCTCACCGCATCGTGGTGCTGGAACGCGGGCGCATCGTCGAAACCGGCACGCCTGCTGACCTGCGCAATCAGGGCGGGCTTTACGCACGGCTGGCGAGCTTGCAATTTGACGTTTGAATCTGGTATCGGGCAATATAACCAAACTTACTTTTTTGTTGTTGTATTTGAAATAAAAATGAACCCTTAAAACGCCGCCTCAAGCCGCATACCGGCCACCCATGCATCCCGCAATGTTGTATCCATGTTGGGGTTGGTAATGCGTTGCACCATCGGCTGCACGGACAGCCACGGTTTCAATTGCGCGCGGTAGGTGATTTCGACCACTGTTTCGGATGAATCGGTGTCATTACCCAACGCGAGCTGAACGACGCGATACTTACTGCTGGCATGACTGGTGGTCACAGCGATGCCTGCAGTATCGTCATCGCGCCCGTCAAACAGCCCCTGATAGTGCAAGCCCAGACTTCCTGACCATTCCGCCTGATAGACGTTCTTGTTGACTGTACCGAATCGAACAAAACCGGACAAACCCTGTGCAGGATCGTTTTGCTCGGCACGCAGGGTGCGCTCAGCCAGAAAATAAAATCCTTGATCTGCGCGGCGTATCGGGTTGTTGAGAGCATCCACATCAATCAGATCGTCAGCCCGCGCCGAATAACGCCATAAGCCAAGAGCAGTTTTATTGAATGATTTACCCTCCTCCGATGTGTTGTAGCCCATCTCTAAGACCGCAAGCGTGCCGTCACCCTGATCTAGCCGGATGTGCGTGCCCTGCGGATTATTGAGATTGCCCGGTACACCGTCGGTCAGGGCACCTTGCACATAATAGCCGGACGAAGCATATTTCAAGCGTACCGCCAGTGCGCCCATCGGGAAAACTGGCGGGCCATTCTGCCCAGTCTGCGCCATTTCGGCCGACATACCATAAGGGGGCTGAAGAAACAGACCAGAGGTGTCCGTGACATAAAACTCGGAGTCAACTGCATACAGTCCAGCCAACGCCGACAATCTGTCGTCGGCTGAATTCTTTTGCAGCCATGCCTGATAAAACTGCCCTGCATTAGTACTCGTCTCGATGTTGTCCACCCCGGCAAAGCTGCCAGCATAATTATTGATGGACTTGTTACCGTGCTGGACGTGATACTGGACAAAAATGGTAGTGGCATCCCAACCAGCGAACTTACCCATATCCGTATTTACCGCAATTTCGCTGTTAGCCAACCAGACCGAACCGCGCCTGATTCCGCCCGATGTGTTTGCCAACATATCGCTCTTGTGGGTCAACTCCACCGTGATACCTTTGTCGTATAGGCTGGAACGCCCCTCACCCCAATTGCCTGTTAACGTTTCCGCATTCCAGTCCGGCGCTTTTTCATCCTCTGCAAACGCGATATTACTTGCCAAAAACCCAAAAACCAGAGTCATTACCAGCCGATTCAGCATACCATCCTCCGTTTTATAAACTACCCCGCACACCATAGAGCCAGCGAAGCTACCAAAGCTACTATCTGGCATTATCAGGAGAAGCCTGACGTTCCAACCGACAAACAAGTGCTAATTCCCCCCTCAGTTCATCGAAACATCACCGAAATACCCAAGCAACTTTGGCATCATGCGCTGTTTTGTCGCCCACGGTAAGCCAACATCGAGATGCCCCCCAGGGAGTGAGAGAGGGCGAACGAGTCACTGCACGAGTTTCACGTTAAGCCAGGTGAGCCAGAACCAAAAACGGAGCGTTATCTTTTCACGATTGAAACTTTTCCAATACTTCTGTAGTCTGTACCACTTGCTACAGAAGGTGCAACACAAAGCGGTGAAATATCACGAACTCTCGCACCCGGAATACGAACCGGTCGGCACGCCCTTCGCAGATGCAGTTGTTTAACGATTAACTTTAGGAGATTACAAATGCAATACCAAACTCAGACCGCAACACCAATCGGCGTAATCGCAACCGAACAGAACAAGGTTTTGCGCAACACTTATATGATGCTGGCGTTG
>CAIZNF010000669.1 GCA_903934275.1 uncultured Nitrosomonadales bacterium | reverse complement strand
TTGCTTGGTTTCGGGGAAATTTGATGCGATTGCCCTGCGTTGGAGGCAGATTACAGACTGCGCTCGCTGAGTTTTGTGATAAGCTGCGCGCTATTGTTATATCACTCGTTTACTGAGCGATTTATTTCATGCCCCCCGTTTCTGCCATCTCTCTTGCAAGTTCGTTGCTGCGCCGCGAAATCCTCGATTTGCACGCCTATCATGTGCCGGATAGCGCGGGCTACATCAAGCTTGATGCGATGGAAAATCCTTACATTGTGCCGCAACAATTGCGCGATGAAATCGCAGCAATCGTGGCGCAGGCTGCGATCAACCGCTATCCCGACCCCGATCCGTCATCATTGAAGAGAAAGATTCGCGATGCGACCGGCTTGCCGCGCGAAATGGGCGTGTTGCTTGGCAACGGCTCCGACGAACTGATCCAGTTGTTGGCGATGGCGGTCAACAAACCCGGCGCGACATTGTTGAGCGTGGAGCCTTCGTTTGTCATGTACAAGATGATCGCGACTTTTACCGGGATGCGTTATGTGGGCGTACCCCTATCAGCTAATTCTGGCGCATTGGATTTCTCGCTGGACTTGCCCGCTACCCTCGCGGCGATCAAGCGCGAACAGCCCGCACTGGTGTTCCTGGCTTATCCGAATAACCCCACGGGCAATCTTTTTTCAGCAGATGCTGTAGCGCAAATCATTGCGGCATCTCCTGGACTGGTAGTGGTGGATGAAGCCTATTACGCCTTTGCCAGCGACAGTTTTATTCCACACCTTGCGGATTATCCAAATTTGCTGGTGATGCGCACTTTTTCAAAACTCGGCATGGCGGGGTTGCGGTTGGGCTTTCTTGCAGGCAGTACGGCATGGCTGGAACAGTTGGAAAAGCTGCGCTTGCCGTATAATGTTGGCGTTTTGCCGCAATTGGTTGCCGAAAAGCTGCTTGAACATCACAATGTGTTGTTGCAGCAAGCGGAGCAGATCAAGCAGGATCGTGCAAAGTTGTACCGGCAATTGAGTGAAGTCGCCGCCGTACGGGTTTACCCCAGCGAAGCAAATTTTCTGCTGTTCCATGTGGCGAGCGCGACAGCAGTGTTTGACGGCCTGAAGCGGCGCGGCGTGCTGATCAAGAATTTAAACGGTGGACATCCGATGTTGAAAGACTGCCTGCGTGTGACAGTCGGCACGCCGGATGAAAATGAGCGATTTGTGGCCGCATTAAAAGAAACCATTATTCAATCCGCATAGGGCTAAATCATGCGCAGCGCGAAAGTTTCACGCAACACACTGGAAACCCAGATCAGCGTCGAACTGGATCTGGATGGCACAGGCCAGGCCAAATTTGACACCAGCTTGCCGTTCCTTGATCACATGTTCGATCAAATCGCCCGGCATGGTTTGCTTGATATAGACATTTTCGCCAAGGGCGATCTCCACATCGATGCGCACCACACCGTGGAAGATATTGGTATTACGTTGGGGCAAGCATTTAATCAGGCGGTCGGTGACAAAAAAGGCTTGCGTCGCTACGGCCACGCCTACGTGCCGCTGGATGAATCCCTGTCGCGTGTGGTGCTGGACGTTTCGGGCCGACCCGGGCTGGTGTTCAATTGCGAGTTTGTGCGCGGCAGCATCGGCGAGTTCGATGTGGATCTGATCAAGGAATTTTTTCAGGGCTTTGTTAATCACGCCTTGGTAACGCTGCACATCGACAATCTGGCGGGCAACAATGCCCACCATCAGGCCGAGACCATTTTCAAGGCGTTTGGCCGCGCGCTACGCATGGCGTTGGAGCTTGATCCACGAATGGTCGGCGTGATGCCATCCACCAAGGGAACACTATAAATTGAAATGGTCGATGTCGCCGTTGTAGATTATGGAATGGGAAACTTGCGCTCGGTCGAACAGGCCTTGCGCAAGGTATGCCCTGATGCTGAAATTGCGGTCAGCGACAATGCCGAAGTCATTGCGAATGCCACGCGCGTGGTATTTCCCGGGCAGGGCGCGATGCCGGATTGCATGCGTGAACTGGATATGCGCGGCTTGCGCAAAACTGTGCTGGAAGCAGCACACAGCAAACCCTTTCTCGGCATTTGCATCGGCCTGCAAATGCTGTTTGAGCACAGCGCCGAGGGCGAGACGGCAGGCTTGGGCATTTTGCGCGGCGAAGTATTGCGCTTCACCAGCAGTCAGCACGACGCGCAAGGCAGCAAGCTCAAAGTACCGCACATGGGTTGGAATCAGGTGCGGAGAATTGAACAATCCGCATTCCCGCACGGGGGTGCGACAGTTGCTCCCTCTGATAAAACCATTAGCCATTCGACTAGGCCGTCAAAAGACGATGTCCAAGTCGTTGGTTATCCCTCCGAGGGAGGGTCGGGGAGGGGGGTGGTTGGAGTTCACCCTCTGTGGAACGGCATAGATCAGGACGCGCGCTTCTACTTCGTGCACAGCTATTATGTGCAACCGCAGGATGCCTCACTGGTACAAGCTACCAGCGACTATCCGCAGCCTTTTGTATGCGCGGTAGCACGAGACAATTTATTCGGGGTGCAATTTCACCCGGAAAAAAGCCAATCAGCAGGGCTGAAGCTGCTGCAAAACTTTATGCAATGGAATCCTTAAACGTACTGCCATGCTAATTATCCCCGCGATTGATTTGAAAGACGGTCATTGTGTGCGCCTTAAACAGGGCGTAATGGAAGATGCCACAGTGTTTTCCGAAGACCCCGCTGCCATGGCGCAGCATTGGCTGGAGCAAGGCGCGCGCCGCCTGCATCTGGTGGACTTGAACGGTGCATTCGCCGGCAAGCCGAAAAATGAGGCTGCAGTGCGCAGCATCATCGAAGCGATGGGCGGCAGCGATGTGCCGGTACAACTGGGCGGTGGCATTCGCGACCTGGAGACCATCGAACGCTATCTCGACATCGGCGTGACCTACATCATCATCGGTACCGCGGCGGTGAAAGTGCCGGGGTTCCTGCACGAGGCATGCGATGCCTTCCCCGGACACATCATGGTCGGGCTGGATGCCAAGGGCGGGAAAGTGGCGGTGGACGGCTGGTCGAAACTCACCGGCCACGACGTGGCGGATCTTGCGCAACGCTTTGAAGGTTATGGTGTGGAAGCCGTCATTTATACCGACATCGGTCGCGACGGCATGTTGTCCGGCGTGAACATTCCGGCGACCGTCGAACTGGCACGCCCGCTGCATGTGCCGGTGATCGCCAGCGGCGGTATCACCAATCTGGACGATGTGCGCGCGTTGTGCGCGGTGTATCAGGAGGGTATCACCGGCGCAATAACCGGTCGTGCGATTTATGAAGGCTCGCTGGATTTGCGTGCCGCACAAGCCTTGGCCGATGAATTGACTCCGATCAAACTAGTCTTCAACAGTTAAGCCGGGATGCTCGCCAAAAGAATTATTCCCTGTCTCGATGTCACTGCGGGGCGCGTGGTTAAAGGTGTCAGTTTTGTCGAGCTGCGCGATGCCGGTGATCCGGTGGAGATCGCGCGCCGCTATGACGACCAAGGTGCGGATGAACTGACTTTTCTCGATATCACGGCCAGCTCGGATGATAGAGGGATTATTTTTCGCATCATCGAGCAGGTTGCCTCACAGGTGTTTATTCCGCTGACCGTCGGCGGCGGGGTGCGCGAGGTCGGTGACGTGCGGAATTTGTTGAACGCGGGAGCCGACAAGGTCAGTATCAACACCTCCGCCGTGCTGAACCCACAACTGGTCGCGGATGCCTCCGGGCGTTACGGTTCACAATGCATCGTGGTGGCGATTGATGCCAAGCAAACCGGGTTGGGCAGATGGGAAGTGTTCACTCACGGCGGACGCAAGGCGACAGGCTTGGATGTGGTGGAATGGGCAAAAAAAATGCAGGTACTGGGCGCGGGTGAAATCCTGCTGACCAGTATGGATCGGGATGGTCAGAAAAATGGTTTCGATCTGGTTCTGACGCGCGCGGTGACGGATGCACTGGAGATTCCGGTGATCGCCAGTGGTGGTGTGGGCAACCTGCAACACCTCGCCGACGGCGTGATACAGGGCGGCGCAGATGCTGTGCTGGCGGCGAGTATTTTTCATTTCGGCGAATACACCGTACAGCAGGCCAAACAGTTTATGGCAACGCAAGGCATCGAGGTGCGGTTATGAAAGAAAAATGGCTGAGCAAGGTAAATTGGTCCGAAGACGGGCTTGTGGCGACCGTCGCGCAGGATGCGGCTACCGGGCGTGTACTGACGGTGGCGTGGATGAACCGCGAAGCATTGAAGTTATCCTGGCAAAAAAATGAGGCGGTATACTGGTCGCGTTCGCGTAAAAAACTGTGGCACAAGGGCGAAGAGTCTGGATATACCCAGAAAATCAAGGATATTTATCTCGACTGCGATGGCGATGCGATACTGTTACTGGTAGAGCCACAGGGTGGCATAGCCTGCCATACCGGGCGCGCAAGCTGCTTCTACAGCCGGCTGGAACAAGGACAATGGGTGGAGGTGGATGCCGTGTTGAAAAACCCTGAAGAGATATACAAGAAATGAAACCGGAAAAATGAAACAGGATATCTTGAAAAGATTGACCGAAACACTGGAGGCGCGCAAACGGGCATCACCGGAGAGTTCCTACGTTGCCAAACTGTTCAGCAAGGGCGAAGATGCCATCTTGAAAAAGATCGGAGAGGAAGCGACGGAGGTTATTTTAGCAAGCAAAACAGGCGACAAATCTCATCTGGTGTATGAAACTGCCGACTTGTGGTTTCATTGCATGGTGCTGCTGGCAAAACACGGCTTGAGCGCGGATGATGTATTGAACGAACTGGCGCGTCGTGAAGGCTTGTCCGGCATTGCAGAGAAGGAAAGCCGGAAAGAATAGCCCTTCTCCCAACCTCCCCTTGTCATGGGAGGAGTATGCCGCTGCTCCTCCCATGACAAGGGGAGGTTGGGAGGGGTTTCGAGTTTGAGGAGTACCAATGGATAACTGCATTTTTTGCAAAATAATACGCGGCGAGATACCTTGCCGCAAGCTTTACGAAGATGGCGAGATGCTGGCGTTTCACGACATTAATCCGGTCGCACCGGTACATTTCATGTTGATCCCGAAGCTGCATCTGGCTTCGCTGGCGGATGCGGAGGATGCGCATGCCGCTTTGCTCGGCAGGATGATGTTATTAGCTCCCAAATTGGCACTCGAACAGGGGCTGGAAAACGGCTTTCGCACCGTGATCAATACCGGTAAGGGCGGAGGGCAAGAGGTGTTCCATTTACATATTCACATCATTGGCGGCTGCAACATTCCGCCCATGGTGCGGCGCGATTAGCTGTTAATTTTTTCGGGAGATACAGACATGGGTTCATTTAGCATCTGGCACTGGTTGATTGTATTGTTGGTTGTAGTGTTGATATTCGGCACCAAGAAGCTGCGCAACATTGGCAGCGACCTAGGTGGCGCGGTGAAAAACTTCAAGGAAGGCGTGCGCGATGATGAACCCAAACAGGCTCAGCAGGACGGACAGGTCATCGAAGGCGAAGTAACGTTGAAAACTCAGACGAAAGATAAGTCGAACACGCATGTTTGACATTGCATTCTCCGAGTTAATGGTAATTATGCTGGTGGCGCTCGTCGTTATCGGCCCGGAGCGGCTGCCTAAAGTGGCGCGCACGGTGGGGAATTTATGGGGGCGGATGCAGCGTTATGTGAATAGTGTCAAGAACGACATTGCAAACGACTTTGCCATTGAAGAAGCCAAAAAATTACACGGTAGTATCAGCAAGGAAATTACCTCCATCGAACAATCCATGTATGAAGCCAGATTATCGCTGGAGAAAAAAATATTGGATGCGCAATTAGGTAAATCGCCCGAACCGCCCGATGAACAAAGCCTGTCCGTTACGCAATCTTCCCCCGCACCAAGCAAGCCAGTTTGATGGGTATCAGCGAAAGTTTTATTGCGCACCTGATTGAGCTGCGCACCCGTTTACTAAAAATCGCATTGGCATTGCTGCTGGTATTTGTCTGCCTGTTTCCGTGGGCATCCGACCTCTACGCCCTGCTGGCACAACCGCTATTGTCCAAGCTGCCCAAAGGTGGGCAGATGATCGCTACCGATGTTACGACACCTTTCTTTGTGCCGCTCAAGGTCGCGATGATGGCTGCTTTACTGATTGCGCTGCCTTATATTCTTTATCAGACATGGCGGTTTGTCGCACCCGGTTTGTATGAGAACGAAAGGCGGTTGGTCGTGCCGCTCATTGTCGCCAGCACGCTGTTATTTTTTTGCGGCATGGCATTCGCCTACTTCGCGGTATTTCCGGTTGTGTTCGGATTCATCACCGCCTCCGCGCCACAGGGTGTGGCGGTAATGACCGACATCGATAAATACCTCAGTTTTGTGCTCGGCATGTTCATGGCATTCGGCGTGACATTCCAAGTGCCAGTGGCAGTGGTGGTGCTGGTGCGTATGGGTGCTGTCAGCGTCGAAAAATTGCGGGAAATCCGCTCCTACGTGATCGTTGGTGCATTTATCCTCGGTGCGATCTTCACCCCGCCGGACGTGGTGTCGCAATTCATGTTGGCGGTGCCGTTGTGGTTGTTGTATGAAGCGGGTATCGTGGTGGCAAGCTGGATAAAACCAAAGCAGGGGTGAGATTCATCGCGCTTAGTCAGATGGCTAGCGAACTCATCAGGACAGCAGGTATCAGCGCCAGTTGCAAAAGACAGCGCGAGCAAAAATCGCCCTCCAGCTCCATCATAGACGAAACAAATCCTATAGTGGACCCGGTTTTCAAGACAGTAGTTTAAGCTGTGCGCTGTCATAAGGGATGAGGCGAAATGAGCGAAGCGAAACAGCGTAAGGTACACACACCTGATTTCAAGGCGAAGGTAGGTTTGGAGGCTTTGCGAGGGG
>CAIZNF010000668.1 GCA_903934275.1 uncultured Nitrosomonadales bacterium | reverse complement strand
CCTGGATACAGCGATAGCCAAATCCGGCGGTATCGGCTCCATTCCCGGATTACACTGCGTTTCATCCTGGCTACTTGTCCATACTTAGTGATATGTCTGCCTTTGTATTATTTTGCTTTTGCTTACATCCATCATTGAACGCCTCTTGGAAGATGGCCCCTTGCTGGTTCGACGAGCCGCTTTATATTCATCCGAGGCCTCTTTTCTCGTTTGTAGCTTGGCTGATTTTTTCATCCAAGCAGTTTTTTCCGAGCTAGGATTCTCACCTCCAGCAGAGGTAGAGAACGAAGCCGTAGCCAACACAACAGCGGCACAGGCGGATAATATTTTGCTCATTGCTAACTCCCTCAAGAAAGTTACATGGCTAAACTCCAGCTACATGGCAATACTGTTGGCCCAACCCATCGCTTCCAGTTGCGCCCCGTTGAGCGCATCTGCGGTCAGACCGGAATGGGAGCGCATTCTTTTCTGCACGGCCACGGTGTCACATGATTCGAGTTCCCCGCACATGCACAGCAAGTCGCCGAGATCCCCGCTGCGTTGCAGCAATGCTGCCTCTATTTCTTCGTTCAGACTCATGCGCCCCACAATTTCAGAAAGCGGTTCATTCATCAGAGACTCGAGCAACGACAACATGCCCACCATGAAGGCGCGGTCGGCATAGTCGAGATCGCTCTGGCGAACTTGCATCGCGACCAGCTCCATCAACTTGGCGCGCGTGGCGGCGAGCTGCATCAGCGGGCTGGCCGCAGCCCCTTCCTTGCCGGAGGCGTACAGCAGGAGCTGCACCCAGCGTTGTAACGCCCGGCGACCCAACACCATCAGCCCGTGGCTGAGCGAGCTGATTTTGATGGCAAGGTTGTTGCCCGCAGAATTCGCCATGCGCAGCAGGTTGTAGGACAGGGTGGGATGCTCCTTGAACGCATCGACGATTTTGTCGTTCTCGGCCCCGCTCAACATCAGCGTGAGGATACGCAGCAGCACCATTTTGGAAGCATCCGCGCGCTTGCCGGAAAGCATCTCCGGGCGTGCAAAGTAGTAACCCTGAAACATGTCGAAGCCCATCTCCATGCAGCTTTTGGCCTGCTCGCGGGTTTCCACCTTCTCCGCCAGCAGTTTTACCGGGTATCGCTTGAATTCTTTTACCAGCGCGGGCAACAGATCGGCTCCGATCATGGTCAAGTCCAGCTTGATTACATCCACCACACCGAGCAATGGTCTGATGTCCTCGCCCAATTGCAGCACATCGTCCAACGCCAGGCTGAACCCCATCGCCTTCAAGTCATGGCAACGCGCGATGACCTCATCGGTGATGATGATGGTTTCCAGCAGTTCGAGTACCACCTGCTTTCTTGGCAACAGCTCGACCGTGTCGCTAAACAGGAACTCGGTATCCAGGTTGATAAACCCTTTGTGCGCGCCAAGCACATTGGCGATGCCCAGGTCGCCGAACGCGTTCACCATCACCTGCGCGGTGGCGTGCATATCGTCCACCACGCCCGCCCTCGCCGACCTGTCGCCGGAGCGGAAGAGCAGCTCGAAAGCGCACAGACTTTCTTTGCGGTCTAGAATTGGCTGACGTGCGAGAAAAAATTGCTGCATAGGGTGGCCTCCAATATGCTGCTACTCAGGTAAATTTCGGGCATGTTGCTACATGAAAAACATCCCCCAGCAAGCCGTTATGGATTGAAGTCGTAGAAATGAGTATCCAGCACAGCTTTCAACGGTTTGGCATCTTCCTTGATGTGCTGAATCAAACAATTATTCAAGGATTCGATGCAGCCTTTTTCCTCGAATTTAGACCACATACCATTTTTGTCTATCAACCAACCCTTCATACGCTGAAAATCATTCAACAATTTTTGATGATCAGATCTGTGTTGTGTGAAGTCAAAATTGGCTGCTTTCGCGATATGCTCTTCAACTATAAAATAGATACCTAAACAGTTTTCCAGCAGATCAAATGCTTCTGACAGAGCGGCGATGTTCTTTGCCATGATCGAGTGGGCTATCACGTTAATTAGGCCAAATATTTCTTGGTGTTTTGAATCGACAATTCGATTTCCGACACTCATCTTTTTTGTACATGCCATATCCATCACAACCCCCTGTGTCCATTTACTGCGCCACTCTTTAAATGGTCGTTCATACGTGACATATAGCCCGGTGTCTACCCGG
>CAIZNF010000667.1 GCA_903934275.1 uncultured Nitrosomonadales bacterium | reverse complement strand
GTTACGCGCGGTGTGTCCCGAAAGATCAATAAGGATGTCAACCGCATCGTCATGAATTTGCCACGCGAGCTGTTCATCGCACAATGCTTCTACATCTCTCCAAATCTCGCAGCAGGTCTGGATGCTTTTAGTGAGCAAATCAGACTCACTTGCATGTTGATTAGCATAAACAAAAACTTCGATTTTCGTAGCAGCATCAACAGCCAATGCAGCCAACACTCCTTGTATGAAATAGCCTACGGGATGGCACCTCAAATCAGCGGAAACGAGTCCAATCCTTAAGCGTTTTAACGGATTTTCCGTGACATTCCATGACTGGAAAGGTCGAGCTCGCTGCTGGGCCAAGACGCCAAATTTTCTTGTTTCACGCAATGTCTGTAAATCCGGCTGGTTTGGCAGATAGGTTTGAGCAAAGAGTAAATTGCTTCTTGCGACGAAATCAAGCGGATCAAGGTCCAGCGCACGGCGCTGGCTCATCACCGCCTCATCAATATGTCCCAGCTCCCGCAAGGCAGCCGCCAAGTTGTTGTGGAACTGGGTGCGATCGGGTTGCAGTCTAATCGCCTCTTGGTAACTGTTTAGTGCATCCTCATAGTGCCCAAGCGCCTTAAGCGCATTGCCCAGATTTCCGTGTGCATCAGCCAAGGCTGGTTGAATATGAATCGCTTTTCGATAGAGCTGCACAGCCTCATGCATCTGGCCCTTTTCAGCTAAGAGCGTCCCAAGTTTAAAGGCCAATTCTGCTGATGCCGGACCCTTCGTCATCGCCACCCGATAGCTTGCAACGGCCTTATCGAATTGCCCCACGGCTTGAAGCACATCTCCAAGCTTGTGATGCGCCAGACCGAAATCGGGCTTGAGTGCTAGGGCACGCTGATAGGCGGTGATTGCCAATAGAGGCTCTTTTATCGCAACGAATGCGTTGCCCAGATTGTGATGCGCAAAAACAAAGTCTGGCTTCAACTCCAATGCCCGCTTCAATGCGGCGACAGCCTCATCCACTTGGCCCAGTGCAGTCAATGCCAGTCCCAAATTGCATAAAGCCGGGGCATGATCGGGTTGTACTTTCAGCGCGTGGCGATAGCATGCGACTGCATCCTCCAATTGACCCAGCCCGCTCAGAACGCCGCCCAAGTTAGTCAGCACCTCAACGTCGAAGGGGAGCAATTCTGTAGCTCTGCGCAGTGCCCGAACGGCAGGTTTCCCCTGCATTTGTTGCGCAACACCCAACGCTTTCCACACCTCTCCATCGTTGACGTGGCGTGTCAGAAGGGCATTGGCCGAGCGTTCCATGTCGGCATACAGGCCTGAGCTAAACAACGCAAACAGGGGCCTCAAATCTGGCGGAGGAGAGCCCGGTGGAAGACTTGAGCGTGCAGCGGTTTGTGAAGGCATAAAAATGGTGAATAGCCGTTGCATTATTGCGCACGCTTCCCCCGCCTCAATAGGCAATACCCCGTCTTTTCCTTCAGCGGCTCAACCCTTCAAAGGCCTCAGCTGCCCTAACGCAAATACCGAGTTTGGCGCGGTCGTGCGTGGCAGTTGCGTGGGGAGTTTCGCAAACACGCCTTTCTTGGTGGGTTTGCGCTCTTCCAACTGAAAACCTTTGGCACGCTGCTCCATCGCCAGGCT
>CAIZNF010000666.1 GCA_903934275.1 uncultured Nitrosomonadales bacterium | reverse complement strand
GTAATGCTTACCGGCCACACGGGCTTTAAGGGTTCGTGGCTGGCTTTTCTGCTCAACGAGATCGGTGCGGAGGTGTTGGGTTATGCTCTTCCAGCGGAGCAGCCGATGAGTCATTTTGCCGCTTTGGATTTGGCCAAATCGATACGTCATGTCGAAGCAGATGTGCGGGATGGTGCAAAGCTTGCAGAAACCATGAGCGTGTTTCAGCCCGAGTTCGTGTTTCATTTGGCAGCCCAAGCATTGGTCAGGCCTTCCTATGCTGATCCAAGAGCAACATTCGAGACCAATGTGATGGGCTCTGTGAATCTGCTGGAGGCGGTGCGCCAGTGCGAATCGGTTCGTTCTCTGGTTTATATTACCTCTGACAAATGCTACGAAAATCTGGAATGGTTATGGGGCTACCGGGAGAATGATCGCTTGGGAGGGCATGACCCTTATAGCGCTTCGAAAGCTGCAGCCGAGATAGCCTTTTCGGCTTATGCACGCTCATTTTTTGCCCATCGGCCAGAGTTGGGAGCCGCAACGGTGCGTGCCGGTAATGTGATTGGCGGCGGCGATTGGGCGGTTGATCGGATTGTCCCCGATTGTGTACGTGCCATCGGCTCGGGCCAGCTGGTAAAGCTTCGCAATCCGTGCGCCACGAGGCCGTGGCAACATGTATTGGAGCCGCTTTCCGGCTATCTCCTGCTGGCAGCCAGATTACGGGAAGACACTGTGGCTTATGCGGGTGCTTGGAACTTCGGCCCACCTTCCAGTGAAGTCAGAACTGTGCTGGAAGTGGCGGAGCATATTGTTGGCCGTTTCGGGCGGGGCAGCATTGTTGTCGAGGCCGGTGAAAGAAAGCAGCACGAGGCGAATTTGTTGCAATTGAATTGTGACAAGGCGAGCCAATTGCTTGGTTGGCGACCGCGCTGGAATGTGGAGCAAACTTTGACGGCGACTGCCGATTGGTACAGAGCGGTCATGGATGGCGCTAAAGCCTCCGTGGTCACCCATCAACAATTGCGTGAATATTTTTCGGAGTTGAA
Source organism: uncultured Nitrosomonadales bacterium (assembly GCA_903934275.1). Classification (GTDB taxonomy): domain Bacteria; phylum Pseudomonadota; class Gammaproteobacteria; order Burkholderiales; family Gallionellaceae; genus Gallionella. Next base: position 2,403 of record CAIZNF010000666.1, on the reverse strand, counting down.
ATGATTGAAGGCGTAAGAATCACACCCCTTAAGCAAATTCTGGATGAGCGCGGCAAAGTCATGCACATGGTGCGTTGTGATGCCGAAGGGTTTCAGGGGTTCGGGGAAATTTATTTCTCATGTGTGCATCCGGGTGCGATCAAGGGCTGGCATATCCATAAGGAAATGGTGCTGAACTATGCCGTGCCGCACGGCAATATCAAGTTCGTTCTTTACGATGATCGCCCAACAAGCACGACGCGTGGGGAGCTGCAGGAGTTCTTTCTTGGCACTGATAACTATTGTTTGGTAACCGTCCCTCCGCTAGTCTGGAATGGCTTCAAGGGAATCGGAAAAGAAATGGCGATTGTCGCCAATTGTTCGTCTATCCCGCATCGAACCGATGAAATCGACCGCCTAGATCCTTTTGATCCGTCGATTCCCTATAACTGGGAAATCAAGCATCGCTAATGGCCAAGCGTAGAATTCTGATTACTGGTGGACTGGGCTACACGGGTGGACGTGTTGCACAGTTTCTGGCGGGAAGAGACGATCTCGATATTGTTTTAGGAAGCCGAAGGGAATGCGCCTCTCCTTCGTGGTTGCCAAGCGTTCGTGTTGTGTGCATGAACTGGGGGACTCAGGAAAGTCTGCTGTCCGTATGTGATGGCGTGGATACAGTGTTGCACTTGGCCGCACTGAATGATGGTGAGTGTATGCTGGATCCCGTGGCTGCGCTGGAAATTAACGGGGTAAATACCGCACGTTTGATAGAGGCGGCAAAATCCAGCGGTGTCAGACGCTTCATATATTTCTCCACCGCACACATTTATGGCTCTCCACTCGTGGGCGAGATTGATGAATCTACGCTCCCGCGCTCCCGCCACCCTTATGCAAGCAGTCACCGTGCCGCAGAAGATGTGGTACTTGCTGCAAGCGGTAAAATGGCAAGCATTGTGCTCCGGCTTTCCAACGGTTTTGGAGTGCCCACCCATGCTGAGGCGAATTGCTGGATGTTGTTGATCAACGATCTTTGTCGGCAGGCTGTTATTGATCACCGGCTGACGCTCAGATCAGCAGGGCTGCAACAGCGAGACTTCGTGACAATGCATGATATTGCGAGGGCCGTCGCGCATATGCTCGATTTGCATGCAACGGAAATTGGAGACGGAATTTTCAATCTGGGTGGTGGGCGTGCCAGGCGAGTTTTGGATATGGCGGAGATGATTCAAACACGATGTGCCCAGGTGCTGGGGTTCACTCCAGAAATTGTGCGGCCCGAGGCATTTCCCGGAGGTGAAGCCGGCGAATTTAAATATCGCATTGATAAATTACTTTCCACGGGCTTCCGTTTGACGGGCGATTTTACAGCAGAGATTGATGTTACCCTGCGGTTTTGCCAGCAGGTTTTTGAGGTCGACAGGTGACTCCTCAACCGCTCGTCTCGGTCATTATCCCCACCTATAACCACGCGCATTTCCTGCGCGAGGCATTGCAATCCGTGTGTGCCCAGACGTTTACTAATTGGGAGGCGATAGTGGTCAACAACTATTCGGATGATGATACCGTTTTGGTTGTTGAATCCTTTGCGGACCCGCGCATCAGGCTGGAAAATTTCCACAATAATGGAGTGATTGCGGCTTCACGCAATAGAGGTATAGCATTGTCGAGCGGGAGATATGTGGCGTTTCTTGATTCAGATGATACATGGCATCCGGATAAGTTAATGCATTGCATTCCTTATCTTGAAAAAGGTGCTGATTTGGTATGTCATGCGCTTCGCTGCATAGGTGAGTGTGATGATGTCATTTATAGCGGTCCGCAGCAGCGGGCAACTTTTGATGCGTTACTTGACAATTGCACATGCATTACACCTTCAGCGACACTGGTGAGAAAAAGCATCTTGGATTCAGTTGGCTGTTTTTCCGAACATCAAGAATTCAATACATCTGAAGACTATCATCTTTGGATTAAACTTGCTAAAGCGCAAGCCAAAATGGATTTTATAGAGAACATATTTGGAGAATATCGAGTCCACCAAAGCAGCCACAGCAGGTCTGCGTTGAATCACATGAATTCAATTTTTTATGTAGTTGATGCTTTTTTGCCCATAAATTCTTCCAGTAGTCTCAAATCACGTCTACGCGTGGCGCGCTGCAAGGCGTTGGCATATTACGGCACAGGTAGGAATTTGTATAAAAACAAACAACATAATCTCGCTTGGTCGTTATTTTTTAATGCTCTCATGCGACGCCCCTTCTATGTAAAAACATACGTTGCTATAGGATTAAACGGCTTAGCTTGGATAGTCTCTAAATTTTCTGGTGAACGAGCCAGAAAATGAGTTTTGAATTAGAAAAGATATCAGCTCCTAGATGAATTTAGAGCCATGGCACAATCAATTAGGATAATTTCCATAGCTGG
>CAIZNF010000665.1 GCA_903934275.1 uncultured Nitrosomonadales bacterium | reverse complement strand
CCGTTGCGCATGATCTCAAGCTACTTGCAACTGATCGAGGCGAGCCTGGCCGATCAGCTTGCAGGAGAAAAACGGGACTACTTCAACTACGCCATCGAAGGCGCACAGCGTATCGACCAGATGCTGGTGTCATTGCTCGAATACTCGCGGGTGGGCATGAATGGCGAACCGCCAACCTGGGTCGAAAGCCGCGCCGAGCTCGACGAAGCGCTGTTGTTCCTCCAGCCTGCTATCGCCGAAGCGCAGGTCAAGCTGACGATCAGCGGCGACTGGCCGCGCATTCTGGTCAGGCACGACGAAATACTGAGGCTCTTGCAAAACCTCATCGGCAATGCCGTGAAATACCGTATCGCCGGGCGGATACCGGAAATAACCGTCACCGGTGAGCTGGCCAATAACGAATGGCGTTTATGTATCGCCGACAACGGTGTCGGCATCATCCCCGGTCAAATAAATCGGTTGTTCAAAGTGTTCCAGCGCCTGCACACACGCGCCGCCTATGAAGGCACCGGAATCGGCCTGTCGATGTGCCGCAAAATTATCGAGCATCACAAAGGGCGTATCTGGGCGGAATCGGCGGGCGAGGGCCAGGGCAGCAGGTTTTGTGTCGTACTGCCGATGCGGCGGGAGATGACATGACGATGGTAAAAGTGCGTAGGTTGGGCAAAGGCGAAGCCGTGCCCAACAAACATCACACGACGCGGAAAACGTGGCCGGTTGCTTGGGTTTTGTTGGGCACGCTACGCTTTGCCCAACCTACCCCATCTTTAACATCACCCCCCACCAAAAACCCTCAATTCAAGCCAGTAATCAACAAAATATCCTTAGTAATCAATAGGTGTATTTTGAAAGTCATTTTGTTGTGCCATAATATTTTACTTTATATGGTTTTACCTCTTGCTTTTCCGGTAACATCGGGAAATGTATATCCGTCGAACTCAAACCAACAGCACTGCCACCAACGAGGCGTACTTCACGCATCGTCTGGTGCGCGGTGAGCGTGTCGGGGGCAAAGTACGCCAGATCACCGTCCTGAATCTTGGACGGCATTTCCCGATCAAACAGGAGGACTGGCCGCTGCTGTGCAGCCGTATCGAGCAACTCTTGCACCCGCAAGATAATTTGCTCGATATCTGCTGTCCGGCAGCGATCGAGCAGGCTGCACAGCGCTATGCCGGACAACTGATCGTCCGCGCCCCACAGACAGAGCCATCTGTCGAACCGCCCGCCGAACCATCCTGCATGCTCGAATCAGGCGTTCCAGCTATTGCCGCGCAGATGCCGTCCGATTATCAGGAAGTGGACATCAACTCGTTGCAACTGACGCAACCGCGTTCGGTGGGCGTCGAACACGCAGGACTCCATGCGCTGAACCGGCTTGGCCTAATCGAGAAACTGGCCGAGCTGGGCCTCAATGGTGCCATGCGTGCGGCGATCATCGGCAATATTGTCGGGCGCATGGCCAAGCCCGCCTCCGAGCTATCCACCTGGCACTGGCTGCAAACGCAGAGCGCACTGGGCGAGCTGATCGATACAGATTACGCGACCATGTCACACATGAGCCTGTACCGCGCCTCCGATGCCCTGATGCGCCATCGCGGCACCCTTGAAGAACACTTGTTTGGCACCATCGAAACACTGTTTGGCCTGGAACAGACCGTCACCCTGTATGACTTGACCAACACCTACTTCGAGGGCGCTGCCGAGGCCAACTCCAAAGCTCGGCACGGACGCTCGAAAGAGAAGCGCAGCGATTGCCCTCTGGTAACGCTGGGCATGGTGCTCGATGGTAGCGGTTTTGTGCGCCGCTCTAAGACCTTCGCGGGCAATGTCTCGGAGGGAGCAACCCTGGAGGTCATGCTAACTGGCTTGAATGCGCCAGCGGGCGCAATGGTCATCATGGATGCGGGGGTTGCCACCGAAGCCAATCTGCTTTGGCTGGCGAAACACGGTTACCGCTATCTGGTGGTGCGGCGCGCCGGTGCGCGGCAATTTGATGAAGCGCAGGCAATCACAATCGAAACCGCCGGGGGTGAGCCCATCCGGCTCCAGAAGGAAATGAGCGAAGACGGCAAAGAAGTCCGGCTGTATTGCCATTCCGCCGGACGGGAAGCGAAAGAATCGGCGATGGTGGCGCGTTTTGCGCAAGGGTTCGAGGCGGGCTTGCAAAAGATCGCCGACGGCTTGCACAAACCCCGTGCCGAGAAACGGCACGACAAGCTGCTGGAGCGGATTGGCCGGCTGAAAGAAAAGAGCCGGGGGGCGAGTCAGCATTACACGGTGAATCTTGTCACGGATGAATCGGGCAAGACGGTGACGGCATTGACGTGGTTGAAGGCCGAGGTGGGCGGCACCATGGCGACGCATCCCGGCGTGTATTGCTTGCGCAGCAATGAGTTATCCTGGGACGCGGAGAAACTGTGGCGCACATACACCATGCTGACTGACCTGGAGAGCGTATTCCGCAGCTTGAAAAGCGAACTGGGTTTGCGTCCGGTGTTTCACTCGAAGGAGGGTCGTTCGGACGGGCACTTGTTTATCACGGTACTGGCGTATCAGTGCGTACAGGCGGTGCGGGTGGACTTGAAGAAGGCTGGGATTAACGGTTCCTGGGCACAATTGAGAGAGACGCTGGCCGTTCAGCGCCGGGTGACAACCAGTCTGCGGCGCAAAGATGGCCGCACGATCCATGTGCGAAAGAGTACTTGGGCAGAGCCTGATTTGATGGCAATCTACCAAGCTTTGGCGATTAATCCAGCTCCGGGAGGGATCAAAAAACTGATTAGTTGACGGGAAAATTACGAGCAAAACGGGTTGTTGCAACACTAGTACGCGCTAATTGCATGATTTGGAAGAATGTTTTTTGGT
>CAIZNF010000664.1 GCA_903934275.1 uncultured Nitrosomonadales bacterium | reverse complement strand
TGCCAAAAAAGTCGTAGCTAAAAAACCAGTGGCAAAAAAAGTTGCCGCTAAACCGGTTGCCAAAAAAGTCGTAGCTAAAAAACCAGCAGCAAAAAAAGCTGCCGCTAAACCAGCTGCCAAAAAAGCTGTAGCCAAAAAACCAGCAGCGAAAAAAGCAGCCGCTAAACCAGCTGCCAAAAAAGCTGTAGCCAAACCATCTGGTGGCATTCTAAAAGCGTAATTTCGCCTCGCAAGGGGCGGCTTGCTTTTCCGCCCTTTTTTATTTTTCAAGTCGAAGCTTTTACCCCGCACATCCCTTTAGGCCGCTCAGGTTTTGTCTGTTTTCGCGCTGCGGAAAGCTGCGACTGAAGCTACTCGCACGTTATTCCATTTTAAACATACAATAACCCACAGCTCGGACTACGCCCGACAGCTATATATGACGGGTAGAACCCGCCCTACGAATTATTTCCCATTGTAAGGAGAAATAGAATCAGATCAGAAAAATTGTCGCCAATCCCAGAAAGATGAAAAAGCCGCCGCTGTCGGTAATAGCGGTAATCATCACACTGGAACCGATGGCCGGATCTCGCCCCAATTTTTGCATGGCCAGCGGGATTGCCATTCCAACCGTTGCACCCACCAGCAGGTTGAGCAGCATCGCAGCGGTCATCACGATGCCGAGCGCTACGCTGTGATATAAAAAGTAAGCGAATAATCCGGCGATACTGCCCCACAGCAGTCCATTAAATCCGCCGATTGCCAATTCCTTGAGCATCAACCTGCGCGCGTTGTCCTGCGTGATTTGCCCCAGGGCCAGAGAACGAATGGCGATAGTGGTGGTCTGGTTCGCCGAGTTGCCGGCAATGCCTGCAACAATGGGCATGAGCGTGGCTAACGCGACAAATTTCTCTATCGTCCCCTCAAAATTTCCGATCACGCGCGAAGCAAAGAATGCGGTACAAAGGTTTAGTGCCAACCACGCCCAGCGGTTCTGAGCACTCTTCCATACCGACGCGAAAATATCTTCTTCTTCGCGCAAACCGGCCAGGTTCAGCACATCGCTTTCCGACTCGTCTCGGATAAAGTCCAGCACCACATTCACCGTCACCCGCCCGACTAGCTTGCCATCCTCATCTATCACCGGAGCAGAAACCAGATCGTAGCGTTCGAAAGCCTGTGCGGCCTGCTCCGCCTTTTCCTCAGGATGCAATTGTATGGTGTCGATTAGCATCAAGCTGCCGACGATTGCTTCCGGTTCATTGACCACGATAAGATTGATCGGCAACACACCTTTGAAGCGGTCATCCCGATCCACTACAAATACTTGGTCAGTGTGGTCGGGCAACTCGTCGAAGCGGCGCAGATAGCGCGATACCGCTTCCAGTGTGACATCTTCGCGGACCGAGATCATACTGAAATCCATCAGCGCGCCGACCGAATCACCCGAGTAGGACATTGCCGCGCGCAATTGCTCGCGCTCCTCGATAGACAGCGACTTGAACACATCACGCATCACGTTTTGCGGCAGATCCGGTGCCAGATCTGCGATTTCGTCGGCATCTAACTGTTCCGCAGCTTCACGCAACTCGTCGCGGCTCATGGTCGCAATCAACGACTCGCGCACCGCGTCGGAAACTTCGATCAAAATTTCGCCGTCGCGCTCCGACTTGACCAAGTCCCATACCAACAAACGCTGTTCGATGGGCAGTGCTTCCAAAATGTAGGCGATATCGGCAGGATGCAGGCCGTCCAGCTTGCGGCGCAGTTCTGCGAGATGTTGCTTGTGCAGCAGGGTATCGACCAGCGCGTGGCGTTCTTCGCGCGGAATTTCCTGTTTATGCGCTACCACTTCCACAAGCGCGTGCTTATTCAGCAGAGATTCCACCTGCTTGAGGTGATTCTGCACATTTTCGGTGTAATGATTTTCTTGGTTGGACATGACACGCACTTTATAAATCGCGCGCTATTGTAAAGAATTTGCCGTGCGGCTGTGCGGCAAATTTTATGGGATCGTGTGGTGCGTTTTCATCATTCCAGTCAAGCAACAGAAACAAGAAGTTGTTTTTCGTGGGTTAGGCATAGCCCGACCTACAAATTGCTTCCCGTTCGAAGGAGAAATGAAATTACATCAGCTTTGCTCCATTTGCCGAATGCAGCGAGCTGGCAAACACATCGAACTGTTCGATCGGCAACGGTCGGCTGAAGAAGTAGCCCTGATAGTTATGGCAACCCTGCAGGGCAAGGAAGTCGCGCTGCCCTTCGGTCTCCACCCCTTCGGCGATAACCGCCAGCCCCATGCTTTGGGAAAGCGCGACGATGGTTTTAGCGATGGCGGCATCGTTGGGGTCGGTGAGCACGTCGCGCACGAAGGACTGATCGATTTTCAACTGGTACAAGGGCAGACGCTTCAGGTAGGAAAGCGAGGAATAGCCGGTACCAAAATCATCCAGCGAAAAATATATGCCCTTGGCTTTCAGAGCGGTCATTTTGGCGACGATGATATCCACATTGTCCAGCAACATACTTTCGGTGATTTCCAGCTTGAGGTTTCCGGCATTCACTCCGTGGTAATCGACCAAGGCCAACACTTCCTCAACAAAATTGGGCAGGCTGAATTGCCGGGCACTGACATTCACCGCCACGGTCAAATGCGCCATTTCCGGGCGTGTCGCCCAGATTGCCAGTTGTTGGCAGGCGGTCGTCAGCACCCAATGCCCGAGAGGCAGGATCAGACCGGTTTCCTCGGCGAGCGGGATAAATTCTGCCGGAGAGATCATGCCGCGCTCGGGATGCCGCCAGCGCACGAGCGCTTCGGAACCAATCATGCAGCCCGACGAATCGATTTGCGGCTGATAGTGAAGCTGAAATTGCTCCTTCCCGGAAACGGCGTTGAAAGAAACAGCGCGACGCAAATCGGCTTCCATAGCAACGCGTGCCATGACCAACTCCTGCAAGGCGGGGTCGAAAAAGCGCAGGGTGTTGCGCCCTCCCGCCTTGGCCTGGTACAGGCCGACATCGGCGCGCCTGAGCATTTCGTCCGCCGTTATCACCGGCCCGCGCAGCAGCGTGGCACCGATACTGGCCGTGCTGTGATATTCATGCCCATCGAGCAGGTAATGCTGCCCCAGTGCCGAGCGAATCTTCTCGCCTATTGTTTCGGTCTGAGTTGCAGCAGTCGCTTCATCCGTATCCAAGTCATCGAGCAGCACAACGAATTCGTCACCACCCAACCGCGCAACGGTATCGCCCTGCCGGACGCTGGCTTGCAGCCTGGTAGCGGCTTCGATCAACAGCTGGTCGCCAGTGTCGTGCCCCTGAGTGTCGTTGAGATTTTTGAAATTATCGAGGTCGATAAACAGCAGCGCGCCTTGCCGCTTGTTGCGGGCATTGATCACCAGCGTCTGTTTCAACTTGTCGACCAGCAAGCGCCGGTTAGGCAATTTGGTGAGCGGATCATAGAAGGCCAGGGAAATAATTTGTTCTTCCGCTTCCTTGCGCTTCGAAATATCGGAGAAGGTGTAAATATAGTGGGTAACCTGCCCGCCCAAATCAGTCACGGCGGTGATGACCTGCCACTCCGGATAAACTTCGCCATTTTTGCGCTGGTTCCATATCTCGCCCTGCCAGCTGCCATCGAGTTCGAGTGTTTCGCGCATGGATTGGTAAAAATTTTCATCATGCCGACCAGACTTGAGTATCGAGGGTTTCTGTCCCACCGCTTCTCCGGCACTGTAGCCAGTCATTTCGGTGAAAGCGCGATTGACCCGCTGGATAATGCCGTTGGCATCGCTAATGAACATGCATTCCTGAGACTCGAATGCCTTTGCGGCAATGCGCAGTTCAGACTCGATTTTTTTGCGTTCGGCAATATCCCGGCTTAAAGCAAAAAGGCACTTCTGCCCATCCAGCTCGACACCGGATACGCTCACTTCAACATCCACCAACGTGCCATTCTTGTGCCGGTGTACGGTCTCAAATACGGCTTGTCCGTCCAGCAAATTTTTGAGGTTTTCCCGCAACTCATCGGCAGTCAATTTTACGTCAATGTCAAACACACTGAGCTGCAATGCCTCCGCCTGTGTATAGCCCAAATGCTGGCAAAAGACCTCGTTGGTTTCTATCAGATTACCTTTATCATCCAGTATATGAATGCCATCCGGCGCATTCTGCATCAACACCTGATTGCGTTTGATTAAAGCATTGGCTTTCAGTTCAGCCTGCTTGCGCTCGGTGATGTCGCGCATGTATGACGTGAAAATAATCTGATCGCATTCACGAATCGATGTGATGGTCAACTCGATGGGGAATTCGGTGCCGTCGCGCCGTAGCGCCGAAATTTCGATGCGGCTGTTCAATATCCGCGCCGCGCCGGTTTCAATGAAACGGGCAAGCCCTTCACGGTGTGCGTTGCGGTAGCGTTCTGGAATCAGCAGATCGGCCATTGGTTGCCCGATAATCTCCATTTTTCCCCAGCCAAAAACAGCTTCTGCTGCGGGGTTGAACCCGATCAGCAGGCCTTCCGCATCAATGCTGATTACCGCGTCCAGCGCCGAGTCGACCGTCGCCCGCAGGCGCGTCTCGCTTTCGGTTAATTTACGGGTGTCGTCGCTGATGGCTAGATCGGCTTTGCGGACGAAGAAAAACAACAAAGCGTACAGCACTGTGAAAATCCCGACCACAACCAGGGCGATTTGGATAACTTTAGCGTGGATGCGTTCGAGGATCGGCGTAGCATCCGCATAGATTTCAATGGCTCCGATGCGTTTTTCTGCATAGGTCAGCGGCATATAGGTGTTGGCGATATAACGGTTATGCAGCTCACCGGATGAGATAGGGATCGTCTTGCGGAATTCCATCCCATGCAGCGTTTCGCCGCGTAATGCTTTTGCCAACAAGGCGGGATGTTTGCTGGCTCCGCCGATCTCTTCGGGAGCAGACGAAAAGATAGCTACTCCGGATAAATTGAAAATTTTCAGCTTGACGACATGGTGTTCGCGAACCGAGTCCAGTGTGGCTCGAAATGAATTGATGCTCGGATTTAACTGCAAGGCTCGGGCATCAAGTCCCTCCGAAGCGATGAGATAAGCATGGATCTGCCCGCTCATCAAATGGATGAGATGAGTCGCGGTTTTTTCATTCTCCTGTGCGGCAATTGCCTCGTGCTCGGCAAGTTGATCGCGCTGATACAGGAATATCAGAATAACGGCCGTGACCAGCATCGCCAGCAGGCTGGTGATCGAGAGGCGGCGCAAAAACGGGAAACGTGCTGCCGCAAAAACAGCACCGGCATCAGGCTTTTGATTGGCATTACGCCCATCCGCGCGATTTTCAGTCACCCCCCCCCCTGTTTGCCGCGCAGCACCAACACCGCGGCCGTTAAGCGGTGATGACTGGATGCTTCGCTTGTTTTGTTCCATGTGGTTTTGTTCCATTATGATCGGGCATCGCCTCTCATAGAAATGGTTTCGCGATTATATCCATATTTATGGGGCCGTAGGATATGTGGCGCATCGCGCCAGGGCAATCGCATCAAAATTGCGATAGAAATTAACGGATAAAATACTTAATAAACAATGAGTTAATTATATTTTTTGTGTGCAACAGAAAAGTCGGCATCAACCTTGCCCAAGCTCGCAAACCGAAAGGCCGTGGTCATAACGCTCGAATGACAATGAATATGGGCAAAACTTATTATCTTCGGCTATCTTACTGCAATTTTTTTTCAATTTGATGCGATTGCCCTGCGCATCGCGCAACGCCGCATTTCGGGCGCGCGGTAACTTTTGAAATACGTTCTTATGGAATTTCAGAATCATTCATGCGCCCGAGAATAATGCCGGTCTTGCGCAGTAGCCCCTGTGCTTCACGGTGCGCGTCGTAATAGCGTGGGTTAGGTACCATCGCGGCAAGCCTTGCGGCCTGTTCCGCGCCAAGAGTGGCCGCATTGGTGCGATAGTAGTGTTGCGCGGCGGCTTCCGCGCCGAACACGCCGTTGCCCCATTCGATCACGTTGAGATATATCTCGAAAATGCGCCGCTTATCCATCACCGCTTCCAGCATCACGGTGATGAGCACTTCCTCGCCCTTGCGCCACGGTGTGCGTTTGGTGGAAAGAAACAGGTTCTTGGCGAGTTGCTGGCTGATGGTTGAACCGCCCGCAACAATCTTGCCTTTCTTCATATTTTTTTCGTAGGCCTTCTGGATTCCGTCCCAATCGAAGCCTTCGTGGTCGACAAACTTTGCATCCTCGGAGGCGATCAACGCGCGTTTGAGGTTGTTGGAAATTTTTGCGTAGGGAACCCACTGGTGCTGGAGCCGCGCGCCCGGGTTTTTGTCCTGCATAACTTCCAGACGGCTTTCCATGAACGCGCTGGTAGATGGATTGAATTTAATCCACCAGCAGATATGCGCGAAAATCCACAATTGGTAAAGTAGCAGCACGGCGAAACAAATCGCCATGCCGCGCCACAACCAACGCCAAGGTTTTTTCATGCTACTTGCGCAGCGCGGCGATGACCGGCGCAGTATCGGGGCGCATGCCGCGCCAAATGAAAAACGCTTCGGCGGCCTGTTCGACCAGCATGCCGAGACCATCAGAAACAATGGCTGCGCCCTGCTCGCGGGCAAATTTCATGAACGGTGTCTCGCGTCCGTACATCATGTCGTAGGC
>CAIZNF010000663.1 GCA_903934275.1 uncultured Nitrosomonadales bacterium | reverse complement strand
TGCTGGCGCAGTCAATGCAAATTGGGCTACGTTCCCAATTATTCCCCCAAAAACAATTCGACTCCGGTACTTTCAGTACGCTCATCACGCCGAGGATAGGCGTATGCAACTGCGGATGAGCCAGGCGTTTTATCTGATGGACATAATCCGCCGCCGTGACGGTGCGCGTGCCGCTGTGTGGAAAATCACTCAATGTATGGATGCCGCGCAAATCGTCCGGTGTTAAATGATCATATTCCGGCTTTCCCTGCCCATGTTTGTCAAACACGCCTCGGGCTAACGCCGGATGCGGCTGGTAGCGCATGTTCGGCTTGATCCTGATTTCATACACGCTGAAGGCGATTTTCTCCGGTGATGCGGTGTCCGGCAACGGGCGGCGGTTCTTGTCCAGATATTGCACGGACGGCATCCCGCTGACGGCCAGCGGGATCAATTCATAGGGGCGTTTCAGATAATGGTATTGCAGTGGCGGCGCGTAAATCTGCGCGAGAAACTCATATTCGTTTTCGCTGTACGCCTGCGCCGGGTCAAGATGTTTGGGGCGTTCGGTGAACGCGGTGTAGAGGATCGGTTTGCCGCCATCCGCCGCCGGATAGGGGTTGTTCCACAATCCGCCGTCACAGGCGGAAAGCAGCACAACCAGCAGGGAAGCGCACAGGGTTCTCATGGTTCGGAGTTTAGCGGAATCAAGCCAGCGCGTCATGGCTGGCAAGCACTAAGAACGTGTTTTAAAAGTTACTGCGCGTCCGAATTGCGGCGTTGCGCGGTGCTCGGGGCACAAACCGGCAACCGTGGTGTCCGTTATTATTAAGGGAACCTCTAAAAATCAATTTTTATTGCGCCATTTCTTCCGTTTTCAAATTTTACGCCGGAATTTAGCAGCCAATTTTTTCTTGCGCTCAAGTTGGCTGATTTCAAGCCTCTAACCCGAGCGATTACTGCCGCTTTTCGCAGCAATTTCGCTACTGCGGACGCACCTATCCTGTCGTCCTCGTATCTCGCCTGAGCAACTGCACCAAACGTATCATGTTGTATGCCAGATTCATCATCCCGATTTTCACCTTGGCGCGCAACAATCCTATCGTGCGCACGAAGTGCCCGCCCATCGCATCCTGAGCACCAAATACATGCTCCACTCGCGCACGCACCCTCGACTTATTTTTGTTCGATTCCTTCTGCTCATCGGTCAGCGCAGCAGCGCGGGTTCCTTTCTCGCATATCTGGCTCGCGATGCCAGCTTTGGCGAGCTTCTCTTCAGTGTCTTTCGAACGATACGCGCTGTCGGCATAGACCGCGCGCTTTTTTCCGTCTGCATCCTCAGTATGGTCGAGCAGCCCGTCAAATATCTGGCTGTCGTGGACTGACGCATCCGTGACTTTGTAGCTCTGCACCAGCTTGGTCTCATGGTCCGCGTTGATGTGGCTCTTGTAGCCGTAGTAATTCGTATTGTTCTTTTTCGTCCAGCGGGCTTCTGTGTCCTTCTGGGCTAGCTTGTGTTCGTCCTTGCCCCACTCGATGGGAATGGCACCTTCCTTGATGAGCGCATTCTCTTCCCGTTTGTTGCGCTGGCGTGGAACCTCGACAAACGTGGCATCGATCATCTGCCCGCTGCGGGCAGCATAACCATGGCTGGCGAGTTGTTCGTGAAATCGTGCAAACAATTCGCCTACAAGGTTCAGCACCTTGAGTTGCTCGCGGAACGACCACACGGTCTTCGCGTCGGGTACACGGTCTTCGAGCTCCAAGCCCAGAAAGCGCATGAAGGAAAGGCGGTCTCGTATCTGGTATTCGATCCGATCATCCGACAGATTGTTCAGTTGTTGCAGAACCAGCACTTTGAACATCAGCACGACATCGATTGGTTTGGCTCCCGCGTTGCTCTTGCGCTCTTTCTCATAGATACGGTTCAGGTCAGAGCGAAAGGCTTCCCAGTCGATTTCTGCATTCAACCCAACCAGCGGGTCGCCCATCTCGGTCAGTTTGTTTGTCCGTTCGGCTATGTCAAAAAAACCGGGTTGCTTAACTTTTTTCATCGCCCGTCGCTCGTTCGTGATTGCATCTGGGTATAACGTTTCACAACATCAGCTGGCTGACAGATTCTGCAAAATTTGGGGGCAATTTATAGAGATGCCCTTAACTCGTCAACGCGGCCTGCCTGATGGCCTCGGTAGCCCACTGATTCAGGCTCTGGCCGTGTGCGGCGGCGGCGATTGCAGCGGCTTCATGGGTAGCAGGGTCAACTCGCAGGGAGAACTTACCCGAGAAGTGCTTGCGCGGTTCTATACCGCGACGCTCACAGGCTTCTAAGAACACGCGCAGAGAAACCTCCCCTTCATGCTTCAGACCTTCCACGTCGGCAGCGTAGAAGTCGGCGCCACCGTTGAGGCTAACGAACTCACCCCGGAACATTTGAATATCAGGGTCAAAGGCGATGACCGCCTGATAGCCGTTAATCATAATAGTGTTCATGGTTTCACTCCGTTCTCTTCCAGCCATTTTCGAATTGCCACAACAGCACCTTTATCCGTATCCGGCGAAGGGTGGGGGCGATGAAACACCCGTACCAGCCCGAACAAAAACACCTCAATGCGCGAACCTTCGCGTTCCTCAAACTCTGCGCCAAGCTCCCGGAATAGCGCCTCAATATCGCCCCAGCGGACATTTGCCGAGACAGGGCGGGCGAAGATCAGTTCCAACGTGCGCTGGTGTTTGCGTTTCATGAGTTAATGGTAGCATAAAATGGTGTCATAGCGCAGGCGATAAATTCTTGCTGAACCACTGAAAGTGACACCAAAACAAAACCCCGCCTCCTTAGGAGATGCGGGGTTTTGAGTTTTTTGCACCCTCGGTGTGTGAATAGAGCCTCAGTTCACGATTGTCTTTGCAGCGTGGGCGGTCAAGCAGCTTGATCTGGCGTTGAAGATCCCCCTCAAGGAACTTGAACAAACGAACCCTTTGGGGGAGTCT
>CAIZNF010000662.1 GCA_903934275.1 uncultured Nitrosomonadales bacterium | reverse complement strand
TGTTGGCGTGAAATATCATGCTGTTTCAATACGTTGGGTTGCACTTGTAGGTGCGAATTCATTCGCACGCAACCCATTGTTCGGGCGAATAAATTCGCCCCTACATACACCTCAACTGCTGTTTTTAGATCAAACCAATTTCCATTTCAATAGTGCAATAACGTAGGGCGGGTTCTACCCGCCAGGCATAGCTGTCGGGCACAGCCCGACCTACAAATTGCTTCCCACCCGAAGGAGAAATAGGATTACTCATGCAAAAAAACTCCCGCGTCGTGACGCCACCCCACTTTCACTGTATCGCCCACCTCGAACAACTCGGCGCGCCCCTGCGCGGAATTGGGCAACAGCGCCTCGATCATCCGGCCTCCGGCAATCTGCACCTTGTACACCGTGACATCACCGCAATACAGCAGATTGCGTACTTCGCCGGAAAAGTGGTTTTTCAGTTCCGCCACCTCGCTGTGGATACCGATGCGCACCTGTTCCGGGCGGATGGCGAACGCGCCCTTGCAGCCAACCGCTACATCGGCGACAGGTGGTGCGGTAATTTCACCCAGACCAGAAATGTCCAAACGCGAATGTCCGTGCGCCGCTTCCAGCACCTGCGCATCCAGCATATTGATGTGGCCGATAAAATCGGCGACGAAGCGGCTCTTGGGGAAGCCATACAATTTCGCAGGCTCGTCCACTTGCTCGACACGCCCCTGGCGCATTACCGCGATGCGGTGCGACAAGGCCAGCGCCTCGTCCTGCGCATGGGTGACGAATATGAACGTAATGCCCACATCGCGTTGCAGATTGATCAGCTCGATCTGCATTTCCTCGCGCAATTTTGCGTCCAGTGCGGCCAGCGGTTCATCCAGCAACAGCACGCGCGGACGGCTGACCAGCGCGCGCCCCAGCGCCACGCGTTGCTGTTGACCACCGGAGAGTTCACGCGGGTAATTTTCTGCCTTATCGGTGAGACGCATCTGCTTTAGCGTCTCTTGCGTGCGCTGGCGGATTTCATTCGGTGTAGTGCGCGCCATCTTGAGCGGAAAGGCGATGTTTTGGGCCACCGTCATGTGCGGAAACAGCGCGTAACTCTGAAACACGGTACGCACCGGGCGCTGTTCGGGCGGCGTGTCGGCGATATCCTTACCGTCCAGCAGTATCTGCCCGGCATCGGGCAAATCGAAACCGGCGATCATGCGCAAGATTGAGGTTTTTCCGCAGCCGGAAGGACCGAGCAGAGTGAAGAACTCACCCGCCTCAATTTTCAGACTGATACTGTCTATCGCGACAAAATCACCGAAGCGGCGTGTGACGTTCCTGATTTCGAGTTGAGTCATTGATTTATCCGATTTAACCTAAGCCATGCAAGCCGGAATCAAAATTGTAAGTCGGGCTCTGCCCGACATGGTGGGCAGAGCCCACCCTACGGTTTCGTTGAAAATTCTCTTCATTTTTAATCTCATTTGACTGGTAAAAGACTAAAAATGCGGCAGAACATTGCAAAATGGATACTCGCTAACTTATCCAGATACCCTCTAATCGCACCCGCGTTGCATCTCCGCGTTTCGCAAGGGCGCTGATCAAACCTGAATGTCTCGACAGCAACACACAGGTGCGCGGCAGAAAATAGTAACGCCTGCCGATCTGGAGCTCTTCCCGGCTATGCCGTACCAGTCCATCGTAGGCGATGATCTGGTAATAGCCGATTTCACGGCCTTGCTCTCTTGCGGCTAAGGGCCCCACAACGCACCATGTGATTGCACCGTTGAGATAGTCAGGCTCTTCGACCACCACTCCCACATGGGTGACCGGGCAGCCAACCAGCGAAGGCCGCCCATACAGGACATCGCCCTTTTTAACGGCAAATTTTTCGACGTTGCCCGAGTTGAGCGGAGCGATGGTTTCGCGCGGCCCCGGATCATCCGGGAACTGCTCAAGGATAAATTCATATCCTCTACCCAGCGCATCAATCCATGTAATTTCCTCTGTGATGGGCCAGAATTTTTCTGCGATAGTCGATGGCTTTTCCAGATGAATGCAGCGCTTCAGCGCGTCCTGATTCGAGGCGGCAAACGCCGCCAGTTCGGCGCAGGTTTTGAAGCCACACTGTCCGCAGTTTTTTTCCGGCAGTGACTCCAATATTTTGCTGATGTTATCTTGCATTAGGATGCCCATTATTCGCCTCGGTAGAACAGGTCCGTATCCAATTTGCGCAACACCCCGAAGTGATGCTCCCATCCGATATTTTTCTTGCCTGCGCAGATGGTGCAGGTTGCCACGGGCGGGCTGCCCTTGAGCATGAGCGGCATGGTTACGTCCTCCGCCCGCTCTATCCTGCGCACCAAACGGTCTATGCCGATGCCGCGCAGGGCATCCGCCTCCAGCACGTCGATCTGGGCAGCATCAATGATATTGGCGCGGAATACCTCCCTTTCCGCCTGAGATACCAAATCAATCTTGGTCACTACGGCAATGTCCGCGAGTGTGAGCATGGCTCCGATCTTGCGCGGCAGATTCATGCCGCTGGTGGCCTCCAGCACGACGATGCCGAGCGAACCCACGATGTAAGGCGCGCAGCGCAGGCACAATCCGGCGGTTTCGACGATCAAGTCCGCGCCCTCCTCTTCGGCCCATTTCACCGCGTCCCCCAGCACCAGCACGCTGGCGTGATCCGGGCACAGGTCGCCTGAATAAATTTTCTTTGCGGGGATGGAAAATTCGTTGCGAAACAATTCATCCTCATCCGCGAACTGGACATCGATCTTGAGATAAGCGAGGCGGCTTCCCTTTTTCAGAAGCCTGCGCACAACCTGCCGCAGCACGGTGGTCTTGCCGCTGGTGGGAGGGCCTGCGCACATGATGAGTTTCATGATGAGCTCCTAATTCTTATTGTGTCAGCCAAACCACATCCATGACGGACTGGAATTCTTTTTCCAGCATGCGCTCCCCGGAACTGATTCTGTCGCGCAGGCCTGCAATAATCTTGTCCATTTCGGTGACCTTCTCGCCGATACGTTTTTCTTCCGGACTGGTGGTTATCGCATCCTGCATCGCCCCGCCCTTCATCACGATGCGGTAGTCTGAGGACAGGGTGATTCTCGGATCGTGGGTGACAAAGACAAAAATCTTTTCATATTTCCGCAGCATCTCCAGCGCGCGCGTCAGGTTGATGCCTGCGTTCTCGATTTCATCCAGCAGGATAATGGGAGAGTTGCCGATAATCACCGCATCCGCGATCAGCAGTGCGCGGCTTTGTCCGCCCGATAATTCGGTCATGGCGCTGTCGAGAATAATCGGCTCGCCGGTGATCTGGTTGGCGAATTCCAGAATGTCGGCAACCATCGCATCGCGGTTTTCCCGCTTCCTTATCCTGGCGTGAATATCGAGAAAATTGGCGACCGTTACATCGGAGAGAAACCCGGTGTGCTGGGTAATCAGTGCGATGGGGTTTTTGGCCGGGTCATCCAGAAATTCTTCTGCCGGCGCGACATCGTTGATGAGGATGCGCCTCATGGAGGGCGTATCCTCAGCGGCAAACAAGCCGATATCGTTGATCAGCGCGGTCTTCCCCGAACCGGTCGCGCCGACGATACTGAGCAGGTCGCCCATTTCAAGGTCAACCTGTTCAACCTGCTCTTTTTCTCCGCCTCTTCCAAAGCCACCGAGAATGGTGATTTTCCTGATTTCCATGTCAACTAACCTTTTAACGTGAAACTCGCGCAGCGATTCGTTCGCCCCTCTCCCTCTGGGGGAGGGTTGGGGAGGGGGAAACGGGCATGGCAAGGTTCATTATCAGGTGCGGTTCTCGCCATGCCCGTAAGGTACGATACCGACGCATCAATCTGCCTACTTTTTCACTGTGCCACAATATGCGCGGCGAGCGTGTCGGTGTTTGTCTGATTTTGGTGTAGGTGGATGAGAAATTTTTCCGTCAGTGTTTCCCTGACAGAGTATTAGCCCGGATATTCATGAAGCATCCGAGTTAAACGCGCCCACAAGCCACATTCATCTGTTTTCCGAGAAAATCCCCCAGCATCTTGACCCACGCTTCACGCATAAAAATAAAGCCGTCGTTATGTCCGCCGCCAAGTTCAAGGAACTGTTTGGGCGAATTAGCTGCGGCAAAGAGCGCACGCCCGTGCTCGAATGGAATGATTTCATCTTCGGGGCTATGAGCGATCAGCACAGGCGCGGCAACAGATTGCAAGCTTTCCCGCGTATCGTAATGGATGTGCGCCAGCCACCGCACCGGGAGATATGGATAGATGCGCTGCCCCAGATCGGGCACGGAAGTGAAGCCGGAAGCGATCACAATCGCAGCCGGTTTTTGACGTGCGGCCAACCATGCTGCAACTGCGCCGCCCAGCGATTCGCCGAACAACACAATGCGGCAAGAAGGGATGCTCCGCTGTTCGGTCAGATAGCGCCATGCGGCCTCGGCATCGCGATAGGTACCCTGCTCGGTGGGTGTACCCCCGCTGTGCCCATAGCCCCGATAATCGAAAATCAGCGTGCTGTAGCCCAAGCGATGAAACATTTGCACCGAATCGAGCCGATGAGAAATATTCCCCGCGTTGCCGTGCAAGAACAGCACCGTGCCGCGCGACTGAGCAGCTGGGATATACCAGCCATGCAAGCTGATGCCGTCAGAAGTTTTCAGGTGGAGGTCTTCGTATGGCAAGCCAATCCGGGCAGGCGTGGAGATGAGTTCGCGCCCGGTTTCAGGATAGAAAACCAGACGCGACTGAAAAATAAATAGCAACAGCGCAAGCCCACCATAGGCTGCGAGCAAAATACCCAGCACATGCCACATCATGCGCATGACACCACCGCGCTCTGTTGGAGCCTCAACGCTGTGTCAGCGGAATCACGGCAAGCCGGAGCCAACGGTGCGCTGCAAAATTGTTTTAAGTTTTTTATCTTCCATCCTCCGGGGTGGCTCAGCTGGATAACCCAGGTCGGGCGAACCGGAACCAAAAAGGTGAAGCTGTCTTGCCGTAGGTTGGCAAAGCGTAGTGTGCCCAACATTAAAAAAGGCATCTTCGTTCGTTGGGCACGCTACGCTTTGCCCAACCTACGCAATGATGCATCAACCCATTGTTAAAATTAAATAAACACAAGATTCTTGTCACGTTTTGACATCATTTAACTTGTAAGTGACTAAAAAACGCAGTTGACGGGTTTGTAGGTGCGAATTCATTCGCACG
>CAIZNF010000661.1 GCA_903934275.1 uncultured Nitrosomonadales bacterium | reverse complement strand
TTGTTGGGCACGCTACGCTTTGCCCAACCTACACACTTACCTTTCCTCTTCCACCGGAGGAGGTATTGAGGGGGCTTTCCCAGATACGTATTCGGAATGATCAACAGATTAACCGTTTTGCGGTAACACTGCCAGAATAGTAGTGGTCGCCGATACCTTGTCTCCGATACTCACCTTCACATTCGCATTCAGCGGCAGGTACACATCCACGCGTGAACCGAAGCGAATAAAGCCGTAGCGCTGGCCGCGCGCCAGTACATCACCTGCTTTGATGTAGCACAGGATGCGGCGCGCGATTAATCCGGCCACTTGAACAAAAGTCACGATCTGCCCGTCAGCCGTTTTCAGCACCACCGCATTGCGTTCGTTTTCGGAGGATGCCTTATCCAGATCGGCATTCACGAACTTGCCGGGGAAGTATTGCACCTTCTCCACTGCGCCATCCACCGGGCTGCGGTTTGAATGCACATTAAACACGTTCATGAACACGCTGATCAGTATCGCTTCGCGTTGCCCATATGGATCCTGCGCGCGTTCGACCTTGATGACACGGCCATCGCAAGCCGAAAGCACCGCACCGGCATCCTGCGGGATTTCGCGCGGCGGGTCGCGGAAGAACTGCAGCACGAACAGGGCGATTATCCACGCCAACAGTTCGGCGATGCCGCCGACAAAGCCGGATAACAGCAACGCAATGGCGATAGAGCCGATCAGAAACGGCCAGCCCTCGCGGGCGATGATGGGGTGGGGATAGTTCATAGCTGGTAGCCCGTAGCTGGTAGCTAGCAGCCCATCACCCCCAGCTCCTTTCCCGCAGGGAGAGGGGCGCTACAGGCTACAAGCTACCAGCTACAAGCTTAATTTTTAGATTGATCAACCAACTTGTTTTTGCCGATCCACGGCATCATGGCGCGCAACTTGCCGCCCACAACCTCAATCGGATGCTCGGCATTCAAGCGGCGGCGCGCGGTCATTTCAGGATAATTGGTACGACCTTCCAGAATGAACTGCTTTGCGTAAGAACCGTTCTGGATGTTCTTCAAGCATTCCTTCATCGCAGCACGCGCTTCATCACCGATCACGCGCTGGCCGGTGACGTACTCACCGTATTCCGCGTTATTGGAAATCGAGTAGTTCATGTTGGCGATGCCGCCTTCATACATCAAATCGACGATCAACTTGAGTTCATGCAGGCATTCGAAATAAGCCATCTCCGGCGCGTAACCGGCTTCGGTCAACGTCTCAAAACCGGCCTTGACCAGTTCCACCGCGCCGCCGCACAGCACAGCCTGTTCACCGAATAAGTCGGTTTCAGTTTCTTCGCGGAAGTTGGTTTCGATCACGCCACCCTTGGTGCCACCGTTGGCTGCCGCATAGGACAGCGCGATATCCTTGGCTTTGCCGGACTTATCTTGGTACACCGCGATCAGTGTCGGCACGCCGCCGCCCTTGAGATATTCGGAACGCACTGTATGGCCGGGGCCTTTCGGTGCGATCATGATCACGTCCACATCTGCGGGCGGCACGATCTGGTTGTAGTGGATATTGAAGCCGTGTGCAAATGCCAATGCGGAGCCGGACTTCAAGCTCTTTTCAACGGAGTCATGATAAATTTGCGCCATAGTCTCGTCGGGCAACAGCAGCATCACCAGATCGGCACCCTTCACGGCATCGGTAATCTCGGCGACCTTGTGACCGGCAGCAACGGCCTTGGCCCAGGAGGAACCGCCCTTGCGCAGCCCGACCGTCACATTAACGCCGGATTCCTTCAGGTTCTGCGCATGAGCATGACCCTGCGAGCCATAGCCGATGATAGTTACCTGCCTGCTCTTGATCAGGGAAAGGTCTGCGTCTTTGTCGTAATAAACTTTCAT
>CAIZNF010000660.1 GCA_903934275.1 uncultured Nitrosomonadales bacterium | reverse complement strand
CGTGCGAATGAATTCGCACCTACAACCCCTTCAACTGCCGGATTTAGGATTACCAGCGCAACAAACAAGCGTAGAAATTTTTTCGGGGGCAAACTGAATGATGCACGGGGTTAGAAGTGGCGCATTGAGCCGGATGCCCCGCAGTGTGTGGGTGCTCGGTTTTGTCAGCCTGTTGATGGATGTTTCTTCGGAAATGATCCACAGTTTATTGCCGCTATTTATGGTCACAGTGCTTGGCACCAGCGCCCTGACGGTCGGGCTGATCGAGGGGCTGGCAGAATCAACCGCGCTGATGGTAAAAGTATTTTCCGGCGTGTTGAGCGATTATCTCGGTAAGCGCAAGGGGCTAGCCGTGTTCGGTTATGCACTGGGCGCGTTGACCAAGCCGTTGTTTGCGTTAGCGTCAGGCGTGGGCATGGTGTTGGCTGCGCGTTTCCTCGACCGGGTAGGCAAAGGAGTGCGCGGTGCGCCACGCGATGCCTTGCTCGCAGATATTGCACCAGCCGGAATGCGTGGCGCAGCATTTGGTTTGCGCCAGTCGCTGGACACGGTGGGCGCGTTCCTCGGCCCTCTGTTGGCGGTTGGCCTGATGTTGCTGTGGGCCAACGATTTCCGTGCGGTTTTCTGGGTGGCGGTGATTCCGGGATTGCTGGCGGTGGCGCTGCTGTTGTTCGGCGTGCATGAGCCGAAAAGACAGGAGGCGCATAAGCCGGTCAATCCGATCAGCCGCGCAAATCTGAACCGTCTTGGCGCAGCATATTGGTGGGTAGTCGGCATCGGCGCGGTGTTCGTCCTCGCGCGTTTTAGTGAGGCTTTCCTCGTGTTGCGTGCCGCGCAAGGCGGCATCCCCGTCGCGCTGGTGCCGCTGGTGCCGCTGGTGCCGCTGGTGATGGTGGTGATGAATGTGATCTACGCCGCATCGGCTTATCCGTTCGGCAAGCTTTCCGATAGCATGAGCCATACAAAACTGCTGGCATTAGGTGCTGCGGTATTGATTGCCGCCGATCTGGTGTTGGCGACCGATGCTCATTGGATGACGGTGCTGTTCGGTGTTGTGCTATGGGGCATGCACATGGGAATCACGCAGGGGTTGCTGGCAAGGATGGTGGCCGACACAGCCCCGGCCGATCTGCGCGGCACGGCTTATGGGTTCTTCAACCTGGTGAGCGGGCTGGCGATGCTGCTTGCCAGCGTATTGGCCGGACTGCTGTGGGATCGCCTCGGTGCATCGTTCACCTTTTATGCGGGTGCAGTATTTTGCGTGGTTACCCTCGCCGGCTTGTTGATGCGGGCTTCTCGGTTGAGCATGAGATGAAATGATGACCTCATCCTCAAATTATGAGCTCCAGACCTGCGACATTTTCTGCAAGGTCATCGACAACTACGGCGATATCGGCGTGTGTTGGCGGCTGGCGCGGCAACTGGCGGGCGAGCATGGTTTGCAGGTGAGGCTGTGGGTGGATGATCTGGGTAGTTTTGCCAAGCTGTGCCCGGAAATCGATGTGGCGCAGGAGAGCCAGCGCTGTCGCGGCGTAGAGGTGTGTCTGTGGGGCAAATTATTTCCTGAAGTGCAGCCAGCCGGGCTGGTGATCGAAGCATTCGCCTGCAAGTTGCCACAAAGCTACATCGAAGCGATGGCCTCGCAGCAGCGATCTGTCTGGATCAATCTCGAATATCTGTCCGCCGAAGATTGGGTACATGGCTGTCACCGCCTGCCCTCGCCGCATCCGAACCTGCCGCTGACCAAATATTTTTTCTTTCCCGGCTTCACCAAGCAGACTGGAGGTTTGCTGTTGGAGCGCAGCTTGTTGGCGCGGCGCGATGAGTTCCGGAACAATGCCGCGCAACAGCAGGCATTCTGGCGATCCATCGGCATGAAAATGCCGGGTGCGGAAACATTGAAAATCTCGCTGTTCGGTTACGAAAACGCCGCGCTGCATGGTTTATTCGACACATGGGCGAATGGCGCGCAGGCCGTGTTATGCCTCGTGCCGGAAGGACGTATTTTGCCGCAGGTTGAGCAGTATTTTGAGGATGTAGGTCGGGATTCATCCCGACGCAGCCAGTCTGCCGGGATGAATCCAGACCTACGGAATTATTCGTGCGGCAATTTACAAGTGCGTGTACTGCCTTTCGTCGAGCAGGATCGCTACGATGAACTATTGTGGGCTTGCGACGTTAATTTCGTTCGCGGTGAAGATTCATGTGTGCGGGCGCAATGGGCGGCGAAGCCGTTCATCTGGCAAATTTATCCGCAGCATGACACGGTGCATTGGGGCAAGTTGCAAGCCTTTTTGAACCTGTACAGCGCGCCGCTCAGTTCGCGCACAAGCGAGGCCGTACAAGCTTTGTGGAAGGCATGGAACAAGGGAAATGGGGCAGGACAGGCCGCTTCGACAGGCTCAGGGCAGGCGTGGCCCGCCTTTGCAGCGGTGCGTGGCGAGCTTGAATGCCACGCGCAACATTGGGCGCGACAACTTGCCGAAAACAACCTGGTGTTGAATTTGCTGGATTTTTCGCGGGAAATCGGTAGAATGCGCGCCATCAAAATTGAAGGGCAGCAAACATGAAAACAGCACAGGAAGTACGCGTAGGCAATGTCATTATGGTAGGCACTGACCCGATGGTCGTGCTCAAGGCCGAATACAGCCGTTCTGGCCGCAACGGTTCGGTGGTCAAGATGAAGATGAAAAATCTGCTGACCGAGTCCGCAAAAGAAACCGTGTATAGCGCCGATGACAAGTTTGAACAGATCATGCTGGATCGCAAGGAGGTAACCTACTCCTATTTTGCCGACCCGATGTATGTGTTCATGGATGGCGAATACAACCAATATGAAATCGAAGCCGAGAGCATGGGCGACGCGATCAATTACATCGAAGACAACATGGCTTGCGAAGTGGTGTTCTATAACGACAAGGCAATCTCGGTCGAGCTGCCCAATACCATCGTGCGCGAAGTCGTTTACACCGAACCCGCCGTGCGCGGCGATACTTCCGGCAAAGTGATGAAGCCTGCCAAAATCAATACAGGCTTTGAATTGCCAGTCGCTGCCTTCATCGAAATTGGCGACAAGATCGAAATCGACACACGCACCAACGAATTCAAAAAACGCGCCTGATAGAGACATAGATTCAACCGAGCGGGCATGGCGAGTAGCCACCCCCGATTATGAAACTTGCCATGCCCGTTTCCCTCACCTCAATCCTCTGGGTGAAACAACTAGCCATTCGACCAGGCTGCAAACAGCCGCAGCCAAGTTGCTGGTTATCCCGCCTGAGGGAGAGGAGGCGAACGAGTCGCTACGCGAGTTTCACGTTAAAGGCCAGCCGTGCGGTTGGCCTTTTTTTGTGCGCCCGGCAGGGCGCACTTACTTGGATGTGGAGCAGGGGCAAAAGCGCCGCCGCGCGACCTTGGCGGCGAAAGTTTCTGAGTTACAGTGTCGCGGCCACGTCTTAAAATCGCCAGCAGCAGTTTGATGCACTGGGGGGCGTTGCTGGATACACGGCGACTCTCCTACTCGATAATCCAGAATTATCCTGCAAACATGTCAGAATGCACCTCTCGGCAATATTAAAAGAGGAGGTGAAATGGAAGCATATTGGATTTGGTGGCTGGCGGCGGTGGTGCTGGTGATAGCCGAAATGTCCAGTGGCACGTTCTACCTGATGGCAGTCGCATTTGGGATGGTGGTTGCCGGACTGGCAGCGTATCTGGGTGTGGCTTGGAGCGTGCAGGCTGCCGTTGCGGCGGCGTTGTGTTCGGCGAGCGTGGCAGGTATTTATCGGTGGAAAAATCAGCACGCCCGCCGGCATGAAAACGCCAACTTTGCCAACGACATCGGCCAGGCCGTACGGGTCGTGGCTTGGTCGGACGAACGCCATGCCCGCGTCAGCTATCGCGGTGCGGAATGGGACGCGGAGCTGGCGGGCAAATCGGCAGCAGACGCAACCCGGCAGACATGGCGCATAAAGGAAATTGTTGGTAATCGTTTAATCATCGAATAATCCTAAGTTGAGCTGGGCGAGCCGAAATCAGATGTAGGTCGGGCTCTGCCCGACATGGTGGGCAGAGCCCACCCTACGGGCGCTGTTTCATTGAATTTAACAAGGAGAAAAAACATGGATATATTTGTCATCGGAGTAGGAGTCTTCGCGGTAATTCTGGCATTTCAGACGATCAAAATTGTGCCTCAACAAAACGCGTGGGTGATCGAACGGTTCGGCAAATACAACAGGTCGCTGGAACCCGGTCTGAGCATCGTCATCCCGTTCATGGATCGTGTCGCCTATCGTCACCGCCTCACCGAATTTCCTATCGACATCGCCCCGCAGGTTTGTATCACGCGCGACAATACCCAAGTGCAGGTGGATGGCGTGCTGTATTACCAGATCACCGATGCGGCGCGCGCCAGCTATGGCACCTCCAATTACCTTGCCGCTATTACCATGCTCGCGCAAACCGCGCTACGTTCGGAATGCGGCAAGCGTGATCTGGATAAATTGCTGGAAGACCGCGATGCGATCAACCGCACCGTGGTATTCGCACTCGACGAAGCCAGCCCGAACTGGGGTGTGAAAGTGCTGCGTTATGAAATCAAGGACATCACCCCGCCCGCACAAGTGCTCGCTTCGATGCAAAAACAAATCACAGCAGAGCGCGAAAAACGCGCGTTGATCGCGCAATCGGAAGGCAAAAAACAGGAAGAAATCAATCTAGCTGAAGGAAAAATGACCGCTTCTATCCGCGAGTCAGAAGGCACCCGGCAAGCGGCAATCAACAACGCGCAGGGCGAGGCTGAAGCTCTGCTGCTGGTCGCAAATGCCACCGCCGAATCGATTAAGGTGGTTGCCGGCGCGACACAATGCGAAGGCGGCCTCGTCGCCGTCAATCTCAAAGTGGCGGAAAAGTTTGTCGATGCCTTCGGCAACATCGCCAAACAGGGCAACACCATGATCCTCCCCGGTAATGCCGCCGATATCGCCGCAATGGTCGCTACCGCGATGCAGGTGGTGAAGAAGAGTTGATGTCGTATCGTCTTGGGCGGCTTGTGGCAGAAAGAGGCGAGGGTGGGGTCAAATGGATATCCTGACTCATGGTCTGCTGGGCGGAACCCTCGCGCAATCGTGCAGCAATAAAAACGAAACGCGCGATGCAACAACCGTAGGTTTCATTGCCGCCCTGCTGGCGGATGCCGATGCTTTGATCCGGTCCACCACCGACCCGCTGCTGACGCTGGAGTATCACCGACAGTTCACCCACTCCCTGATTTTTATCCCTGTTGGAGCACTGCTGGTCTCGCTGGTTTTCTTGCTTGTGTTCAAAAAGCTCGGGAACCCGCTCGGCTTCCGGCGCATCTATCTGTACGCCTTTCTGGGCTGCGCCACGAGCGGAGCTCTCGATGCCTGTACCAGTTACGGCACGCATCTGCTGTGGCCGTTTACCGATGAGCGTATCGCCTGGAGCATCGTCCCGATTTTCGACCCGTTGTTCTCCTTGATTGTCGGTGCGTCGCTGCTGGTCGGCTTGCGCTTGCGCAAGACACTGCCCGCACGTATTGGCCTGTTTCTGGCGGCGGCATATTTATGCGTTGGCTGGCTACAGCACCAGCGGGCAGAAAATGCGATTCATGCAGCCGCGCAGCTGCGAGGTCACCAGGCAGAGAGGCTAACCGTCAAACCAACGATGGGTAATTTACTGTTGTGGCGCTCAATTTACCGCTCCGGCGGCATTTATTACATTGATGCGGTGCGGGTTGGTGCGGGTGGGGCAGGGCGGATTTATCCGGGGACTACGGTACGCGCTTTCGATCTGCGCCATGATCTGCCGGCGCTTTCCACCACATCAATGCTCTATGAGGATATCCGGCGATTTGAACTGTTTTCGAGCGGCTACCTGGCATTGCACCCCGGAGACCTACATCTACTCGGCGATGTGCGCTACGCTATGCTGCCCACCAGTGCCAGGCCGTTATGGGGCATTCGCCTCGATCTGCAACACGCGGAAGTTCACGCGTCATTTGAAACTTCGCGGCAGATGCCGCGCCAAGAAATAGATCAGTTCATAGCAATGTTGCGAGGTGCAAATTAACCAGCCAAATGATGTCGAAGCGTGTCGATAATTATGATGTGCAGCCAATCAACCGTAGGAGCGGTCTCCAGGCCGCAATGATTTGTTGGAGAATCGCGGCTTGGAGACCGCTCCCACGGTAACTTTTTTCAACCTAGAAACGGCAGTTCAATCCCCAGATTATGCAGATTAACGCAGATTTTCATGCAGTTATCGATGATTACAGTATCACCCAGAATGTGAGTACGCTAAACGGGGCAATTCTTTGTTTAATCTGCGGAAATCTGCGTAATCTGCGGACAAGTGCTTTTTGTAGGTTCAAAGTTAATTTAT
>CAIZNF010000659.1 GCA_903934275.1 uncultured Nitrosomonadales bacterium | reverse complement strand
GTGACCACAGTCATGAAATACAGGAAGATAAAACCCAGCACCGCGAACACGATGCTATTGGGCACCACCTGCCCGCCGATCTTCATTGGGTTCACTGCTGCCGGATGCAACAATTTGACAAATTCGCGCCCGGCCTGTTTCACCAACACCAGAGTGCGGATCATCTTGATACCGCCGCCCGTCGAACCGGAGCTGGCGGCAATTGCCGTCAAAAACATCATCCACAGCGGCGCAAAAATCGGCCACTGCGCATAATCCACACTGGCATAACCGGAACTGGTCGCGATGGACACCAGATTAAAGCTGGCATGGCGCAATGCCGTCCAGAAGCTGGGATAGATGCCATGCCACCACAGGAAAAAGGCAATTCCCACGCAACTACCGAGAATCAACACCAGTGACGCGATTGCCTCGGCATCATAGCGGTAGGGTGCCAGGCTTTTCGACCGTAATGCAAGAAAGTGTGTGGCAAAGTTGAGCACCGCCAACAACATAAACATGATCAGCACAAATTCGATCAATGGCGAGTTGAAATAACCGACGCTGGCATCGTGCGTGGAGAATCCGCCCAGGCCCATTGCCGAAAAGGCGTGGCATACCGCATCGAGCCAGCTCATGCCCGCCCATTTCAACGCGCCGATGCACGCAAGAGAGATGCCCAGATAAACCACCCACAAATTGCGTGCGGTTTCCGCAATGCGGGGGGTCAACGCGGCATCCTTCATCGGCCCCGGTGTCTCAGCCTTGAACAATTGCCGTCCGCCGACACCGAGCAGTGGCAGAACCGCCACCGCCAACACAATGATACCCAATCCGCCCAACCAGTTCAGCTCGTGCCGCCAGATGTTGATGGCGGGTGGCAGAGTATCCAGCCCGGTCAGTACGGTTGAACCGGTTGTCGTCAGCCCCGACATGGTCTCAAAATAAGCATCGGTGAACGACAGGCCGGGAATCATCATCAGCAGGGGGATGGTGGCGAAGGCCGGCATCGCCGCCCACATCGTCACCACCAGCAGGTAGCCGTGGCGGATCGACAGCTCGCCCTTGTGCTGGCGAGTCAGCAGCCACATCAACACGCCTGCGGCAAATGTCCACACCATCGCCACCAGGAAATCCAACAGCATGGTGCTATCCCCGTAGATCATTGAGGCTGCCACGGGCATGACGTAGGCCGCGCTGAACACCACCAGCATCAAACCCAAAGCGTGGATAACGGTCAACGAGCGTTGCATTTAACTCCCATCAGAAAAACCCGATATTGACCTGGAACAATTTTTCGACCTTGCGCACCATGATTTTGTTGATCACAAATATGATGACATGATCTTCGGCTTCAATAGTCACGTCGTGATGCCCCATGATGACCTCACCGCCACGCACGATCGCGCCGATGGTCACCCCCTTGGGCAGGTCGATTTCGTCGATGCGCTTCCCCACCACGCGCGAGGACTGGCGGTCACCATGAACCACCAGTTCGAGGGCTTCCGCCGCGCCGCGCCGCAGCGAATGCACCACCGCCACATCGCCTTGCCGCACATAGGCGAGCAGCGAGCCGATGGTGACATATGCCGGAGAAACCGCGATGTCGATTTTGCCGCCCTGCACTAGACCGACATACGCGCTACGGTTGATCAGCGCGATCACCTTGCGTGCGCCGCCCTGCTTGGCAAGCAGCGAGGACATGATGTTATTTTCATCATCGTTGGTAAGCGCACAAAACACATCCACTTCGCCGACATGCTCCTGCTGCATCAACTTTTCATCCGTGCCATCGCCGTGCAGCACCAGCGTATTGGCAAGCTCGCCGGCCAATTTTTCGCAGGATTTTTTGTTGTATTCGATCAGCTTGACCTGATAGTCGCGCTCCAAAGCCTTTGCCAGGCGGCGACCGATATTGCCGCCGCCGACAATCATCACCCGCTTGGCGGGTTTATCCATGCGGCGCATTTCGTTGAGCACATTGCGGATGTTGTTGGTCGCGGCAATGAAAAAGATTTCGTCTCCATCCTCGATTACGGTATCGCCCTCGGGAATGAGCGATCTATCCTTGCGATAAATTGCCGCTACGCGCGTTTCGATTTGCGGCATGTGGGTGCGCAAAAAACTCAGCGGCTTACCCACCAGCGGTCCGCCTTCAAAGGCGCGCACCGCCACCAGCGAAGCTTTGCCGTCCGCGAATTCCAGCACTTGGAGTGCTTCCGGGAATTCGATTAGTTTAACGATGTATTCGGTGAGAATTTGCTCCGGGCATATCGAAAAATCCACGCAGAAATTATCCGCACTGAACACTTCGGGACGCGCGAGGTAATCGGTGGAGCGAATTCGGGCAATGCGCGTCGGTGTGTTATAGAGACTAGCCGCCAACTTGCAGGCCACCAAGTTAACCTCGTCGCTTTGTGTGACCGCCAGCAGGATGTCGGTGTCGGCGATTCCCGCTTCCTCAAGCGTGGAAGGGTGCGCGGCGTTGCCGGTCAAGGTGCGCAAATCCAGCCGATCACGCAGCTGATGCAGCTTATCGCTATCGGAATCCACAATGGTGATGTCGTTGGCCTCGCTGACCAGACTTTCCGCCACTGTCGAGCCGACCTGGCCCGCACCGAGTATCAATATTTTCACGACATTCTCCTTATCGTACGGGCACGGCGCTCCGCGCTGGTGCCGGAATAAAAGTCCCCCGTACCCCTACTGCGCGCGTATCCATTTTTTCCATTCGTCAAACAGCTTTTTATCATGTGCCGCGATCACCGAGCGTTGCCAGATATCTCCCCGCTCAAAATCGTCGCTTTCAATGCAGCAAGCATAGCCGCCAGATTCCTGCAAAATCAACAAGCCGGCAGCGTAATCCCAAAGCTTTTGCCCACCATGCAAATACACGTCGTAGCGCCCGGTGGCGGTGTAGCACCAATCCAAGGTGCTTGCACCAAAATTGCGCTGTGAAGCGTACGGCGGATGGGTTGCCAGTTGCCCGGCTAATTTTTTTCCGAGCCGCTTCAGGTCGACATTGGCCAGAGCCTGCTCCAGCGACCCCGGCGCTTCGCGCCCGACCAGTTTCTCGCCGTTCAAGAACGCGCCCTTGCCCAGTTCGGCGGCAAATACTTCATCCTTCACCGGGTCGTACACCACGCCCAGCACGCTTTTGCCTCCGCGCAGCAGCGCGATGGACACCGCAAAATAAGGCAGGCCGCGCACAAAGTTGGACGTGCCATCAATCGGATCTATGCACCACATACCATCGCTGCCGGATTGCCATATCGCATGTTGCTCCGCGGTGGACATTTCCTCGCCCATCACCGGCACGTTGAGAATGGCTTGAAGCTTTTTGGTTAATGCGGTTTGTGCGGCCACATCCGCTTCGGTACACAGGCTGCCGTCACTCTTGCGCTGGTGCGCCACCTTGAGATAGCGCGGCATGATTTCTTCAGCCGCGACCAGCTTGACTGCCGCAACTATCGCTTTGAGCATTGCGCTCATACCGCGTGCCGCTGGCCTCGTCATGCCACACCTTTCCATTTGCCACTCATATTTTTCATTTCCAGTTACCGCTTATGCTTCACATTTCCATTTAATGGAACAGCCCATGCTGGCGATTTGCTCGTGCGGCCCCTGCCCGGTTTTGGCGATTTGCAGCATCGCATTGAACAGCTCGCGCGGCGCATCGGCGACCACCTCCTTGCGCGATGCGTCCAACCGGCCACGATATTGCAGTTCAAGATTGGCATTGAATCCAAAAAAATCCGGCGTGCATACCGCGCCATAATCTTTGGCGACCTGCTGGGTCTCGTCCCACACATAAGGGAAAGGGTAGCCGTATTGGCTTGCCACCAATTTCATGTTATCAAACGAATCCTCCGCATATTCGGCGGGGTCATTGGACATGATGGCGATGCTGTTAATGCCTTGCTGCTGTAGTTCGCGCGTATCGCGTACGAGATGGTCTCGGATGGATTTCACATAAGGGCAGTGGTTGCAGATGAACATCACCAGCAGGCCGTTTTTGCCGCGTGCTTTGGCAAGGTTATAGCGCTTTCCATCCACGCCGAGCAGACCGAAATCGCGGGCTTTCCAACCAAAATCGCATAACGGGGGTTGCAGGCTAGCCATTTCATATTCCTGACAAAGTTCTTCGTGGCATTATATCATCACGCGGATGCCCTTATTCGTTTGCTGACCGACCCATGCCGCGCTTCTACTGCCCCCCTCCGCTGCCATCTGGCGGCTCGTTTGACCTGCCTTCGGATGCGGCGCACCATGCCGCGCGCGTGTTGCGGCTACGCGAAGGACGTCGCGTGGAAATGTTCGATGGCATGGGCAATGCGTGCCACGGCGTAATTACCGAACTCAGCGGCAAGCGTGTGGTTATCGGTAATATTACCGCCATACATACTGACCTCGAATCACCCTTGCGGATACTGTTGGCGCAGGCCCTGTCGAGCAGCGAAAAAATGGATTGGGTGATCCAGAAAGCCACCGAGCTGGGCGCGGCAGAAATACAACCGCTCGACACCGAGCGCAGTGTCGCCAGACTATCTGCCGAGCGCGCCACCAAGAGGCTCGAACATTGGCGGCAAGTCGCCATCTCGGCCTGCGAACAATGCGGGCGCAATGTGCTGCCCAAAATACACGCGCCGCTGGACATCATGGCGTGGTTGCAACAGATGCGCGCCACGACCGGCAGCAAGTTCATCCTGCTGCCGGAAGGTGTCACCCCGCTGAACGCGCAAGCCAAACCGAATGGCAGCGTCATGCTGCTGATCGGTGCGGAGGGCGGTTTCACCCAGGCTGAAAGCGAGTCCGCGCTGCATTGCGGCTTTAGCGCGATCCGCATGGGCGCGCGCGTGCTGCGAACCGAGACTGCGGCGGTCGCCGGATTGGCCGCGCTGCAAACGCTGTGGGGGGATTTTGGTTAGTGGTTAGTAGCAAGTGGGTAGTAGGTAGTGGGAAAAGCCAATAACAGGAGGAATC
This sequence comes from uncultured Nitrosomonadales bacterium, assembly GCA_903934275.1. Classification (GTDB taxonomy): domain Bacteria; phylum Pseudomonadota; class Gammaproteobacteria; order Burkholderiales; family Gallionellaceae; genus Gallionella. The sequence goes on along the minus strand of CAIZNF010000659.1, from coordinate 8,494 downwards.
ATGCCATACGTCAACATTCGCATTGCGGGAACGCTGAGCCGCGAACAGAAAGCCAAAATCGCCGCCGAGATTACCGACACGCTGGAGCGCATCGCGCTCAAACCCAAGTCCTACACTTACATCGCCTTCGACGAATTGCCCGACGAAAACTGGGCAATCGGTGGGCAGTTGCTAGATGAGGCGTAGCACGGCATGATGCGCACGATACAAAGCTCATAGGAGGCCACAAGAATGCCCATTACTACCGCACCCGCCGATTTCGTTGCATGGTTTCGCTCAGTCGCGCCCTACATCAATGCATTTCGCGGGCGCACCTTCGTCATCGCCTTCGGCGGCGAAGTGGTCGCGGACGGCAAATTTGTCGAGCTGACGCACGACTTCAATCTGCTTGCCGCGCTCGGTATCCGGCTGGTTCTGGTGCATGGCGCGCGCCCGCAGATCGAACAGCACTTGGCGAAAAACAATCTGGGCGGCACCTATCATCAGGGTATCCGCATGACCGATGCGGAAAGCATGCAGTGTGTGAAGGAAGCTGTCGGACGGGTGCGTGTGGAAATCGAGGCGCTGCTATCGATGGGGCTGGCTAATTCGCCGATGGCCAACGCCGACATACGTGTGGCGGGCGGCAATTTCATCACCGCGCAACCGATCGGCATCATCAACGGCGTGGATCTGATGCACACCGGCAGCGTGCGCAAGGTGGATGTCGCCGCGCTGAACGATCGCATGGATTTCGGCGAAGTGGTGCTGCTCTCGCCGCTCGGCTATTCGCCCACCGGCGAGGTGTTCAACGTCACCTTGGAAGATATCGCCACCGCCACAGCCATCGCGCTGGATGCCGACAAGTTGATGTTTCTGATGGATACCGACGGCGTGCAAGACAAGAAAGGCAAGCTGCTCAAGGATCTCACCATCGCCGAGGCGCAAACCGTTTTATCCTGGAAACGCAAACTACCGGATGACGTGCTGTTGTTCCTGCCCTGTGCGATACGCGCCTGCGAAGCAGGCGTGGCCCGCACCCACCTGATCAGCCGCCACACCGATGGTGCGGTATTGCAGGAGCTGTTCAGCGATGAAGGCATCGGCACAATGGTAGTGGAAAGCACGCTCAACACCTTGCGCGCCACCACCATCGAAGATGTCGGGGGCATCCTGCATCTGTTGCGGCCATTGGAAGCCGAGGGAATTCTGGTGCGGCGCAGCCGCGAATTACTGGAGCGTGAAATTGCACGCTTCGTGGTGCTGGAACACGACCACCGCATCGTCGGATGCGCCGCGTTATATCCGTTTCCCGACGAAGCCGCCGCCGAATTGGCCTGCCTCGCGGTGGATGCGCAATGCCGCGACCGGGGCTACGGCCAAGTTATTCTCGACCACATGATCAGCATTGCCAAGGCTCAGGGACTAAAGAAATTATTCGTACTCACCACACGCACCGCGCACTGGTTCATTGAGCGCGGTTTCAATGAAGCCGATGTATCCGCGCTGCCCACGCAGAAGAAGTCGCTATATAACTATCACCGGAAATCGAAGGTGTTTGTGCGGAAGATTTGATGCTATGTGTGTGCAGTGGTTGGGTGGAGCATTCACAGGATCAGCTTTGCATTGATCCCAAACAGGACGAGCCTAATAAAAAATGCAGGTCTGGCTATGCTCGACATGGTGGGAGGAGTACACCCTGCGGTATCGGTTCTGCTCCCCGATAGCTTTTGCTATGACGATCATTTAACCGCCTCATGCTGCCCGCCCGGCACACTTTGCCCGGCCAACGCCTTGTATAGCTGCGCGGCTACCGACAACACGGTGCGCCGCACTTGCAACACTCCCTGCTGCGCGGCATAAGATTCGCGTTGTGCATCCAGCACCTCAAGATGACTGATCATGCCCACCCCGTAGCGCGCTTCCACCAAGCGTAAGCGCTGGTTCTGCGCGTCGGCATTGGCCTGCTGCGCGGCTAGTTGTGAGGCCAGTGTCTCACGCGCATTCAGCAAATCCGCCACTTCGCGAAACGCCTGCTGGATGATTTTTTCATATTCGGCAACGGCGATTATTTTGCGCGCCTCGGCAACATCCGCGTTGGCGGAGGTGCGCCCAGCGTCAAACAACGGCAGGCTGATGGCTGGCTGGAAACTCCAGGCACCGCTGCCGGTATCGAACAGTCCGGTCAACGTGCGGCTGGCCGTGCCGGCGCTGCCAGTCAATGTAATGCGCGGGAAAAAAGCCGCGCGTGCCGCGCCGATATTGGCATTTGCGGCAATCAGCTTTTGCTCGGCGGCCAGCACGTCGGGGCGTTGCAATAATACCTCGGCAGGCAACCCCGCGATCAGATCGGGGTTTATTTCCTGCATGGCAAGACCGTTCCCTGCGGGCAGGTTTTTCATTTCAGCCATCGACTGCCCAACCAGCAGATTGAGCAAATTTTCTGCTGCGGCCTGTTGGCGCTCCAGATTCGCGTGCTCGGCCAGCGTAGCTTGAAACGCACCATCCGCTTGCAAATAATCCAGGTCGCTGGACACGCCCAGATCGCGGCGGCGCAATATCAGCTCTCTGGTTTCGGCGCGCGTCCTCGCGGTTGCCTCGGTGAGTTGGATTCGTTCGCGCATTTCCAGCAACGACAAATATGCGTTTGCCACGTCGGCAATCAGCGACAGGCGAAATGCGTGCTGCGCCGCTTCGGTGGCAAGATAGCTGGCCTTGGCGGCCACGTTCAAGCTGTTGATTCTTCCCCAAAAATCCAGTTCGAACGACACTAGGCCCACGCTCACGTCGTAGCGTTCGGTATTGATCGCCCGCCCGGTGATGGACGTGCCGGCCGGTGTCAGCGAGGCATTGCGCCCGGCATTTAAATTAAAATTAGGCAAGCGATCAGCTTGTTGTATGCCGTATTGTGCGCGCGCTTCGGCGATGCGCGCCGTGGCAATGCGCAGATCCCGGTTATTTTTCAGCGCAGCTGCGATCAATGCCTGCAAGCGCAAATCGGAAAAATATTGTTGCCAGACAATGCCTTCGACCCGGCGCGTGCCGCCCGGTTTTGCACTGTCCGGCCATGCGGCGGAAACTGGCGCGGCAGGCCGCAGGTACTCCGGTATCAGCGAACAGCCCGTCAGCGCAACCGCCAATGCGGCAACAAACAAATTTTTATTCCATTTGTTTTTCCAGGCAATAAAAACCATGTAGGGTGCATTCCATGCACCCATGACAATGGCGCGTGGAATGCACCCTGCGATATTTATTTTTGATTTTGAAATAAAACTATTCATGCGGCTTCTCCTCCTGCGCAATTTTCCGCGTATGACCGGGAAAAATGCGGCGGATGACCACATAGAAAACTGGCACAAAGAACACCGCCAGGACTGTCGCCGCGATCATGCCACCCATCACACCGGTGCCAATAGCATGTCGCCCATTGGCCCCCGCACCGGTGGAGATGGCAAGCGGCAACACGCCCAGCACAAAGGCGATGGAGGTCATCAGGATGGGACGGAATCTCAAACGGCAGGCTTCCAGCGTGGCATCAACCAATTCGTATCCCTTGTCCTGCAAATCGCGGGCAAACTGGATGATCAGGATCGCATTTTTTGCGGCGAGGCCGATGATGACGATCAGTCCGACCTTGAAATAAACATCGTTGGTCAAACCACGCATCGTGACGGCGGATAACGCGCCCAATATACCGATGGGTACTACCAGAATCACTGCAACCGGGATGGACCAGCTCTCGTATAGAGCGGCCAGACAGAGAAATACCGCGATTACCGAAAGTCCAAACAGGAACGGTGCCTGACTGCCGGAAATCCGCTCTTCGCTGGATGTTCCGGTCCATTCAAAGCCGAAACCGGGCGGCAGTTTAGCCGCTACCTCCTCCATCGCCGCCAGGGCTTCGCCGCTGCTGCGCCCCGGAGCGGGGCTACCGGCAATTTTCATGGATGGCAAACCATTGAAACGATCCAGCTTGGGCAAATCGACAATCCAGCGAGATGTGGCAATCTCGGACAGCGTCACTATTCCTCCCTGCTTATTTCGCACCGGTAGCCGCATGACCTGTTCCGGCGTTGTGCGGTTCTCTGCCTCGGCCTGCATTTGCACTCGCAAAATGCGGCCTTCGCGCACAAAATCATTGATGTAAGCGACGCCTAACGCCGACTGCAAAGTTTCGTTCAGGTCGGCGATGTCTATGCCCAACGCCTGCGCTTTCAGACGGTCGATATCTATCATCAGTTGTGGTCCGGGCTCCTGTCCTTCCGGCCGTACGCCCGTCAACGCCGGATGCTTTCCTGCCATGCCTAGCGCCATGTTGCGCGCTTCCATCAGTTTCTCGCGTCCCTGACCCGCACGGTCTTGCAAACGAAAATCAAATCCGCCAACCGCCGCCAGTTCCGGAATCGGTGGCACATTAATAGCAAAAATCATCGCCTGCTTGATACGGAAAAAAGCCATGTTGGCGCGCTTTACCATCGAAAAAGCAGAGCTATCAGGCTTGGGGCGTTCATCCCATTCCTTCAGGCGAACGAAGGTGATCGCAGCGTTCTGTCCGCGACCAAAGAATGAAAATCCGAGCACGCCGATGACATGTGCCACCTCAGGTTGCTTGAGATAAAACTGCTCGACTTCGGTCAGCACTTCTTGTGTCCGCTCTCGTGTGGCACCCGGCGGCAACTGGATCACGCTGATAAAGTAACCCTGATCCTCTTCCGGCAGGAAGCTCCCCGGCAGGCTCACGAACAGCCAACCCACGACCCCCAAAAGGGCCGCGTAGAGCAGCAGATAAAGGCCAGTACGCTTTATCACGCCCTGCACACCGGATCTGTATCGTTCGGTGGTTTTGTTAAAAAAACGGTTAAACCACCCGAGAAAGCCTGTCTTCGGCACCATTTCATGTCCGGGAGTGTTCCTCAATAGCGAGGCGCACAGTGCTGGTGTCAATGTCACTGCCATCAACATCGAGAACAGGATGGTCAAGATTAAAGTGACCGCGAACTGGCGATAGATCGCGCCAACGGAACCGCCGAAGAAAGTCATCGGAACGAATACGGCGCATAGCACCAGCGTGATCGCGATAATAGCTCCGAATATTTGCCCCATGGCTTTGTGCGTGGCTTCACGCGGGCCGAGACCTTCTTCGGTCATGATGCGCTCCACATTCTCCACCACCACGATGGCATCATCCACCACGATACCAACGGCCAGCACCATAGCGAATAACGTCAGGGTATTGATCGAGTAGCCGACGGCGTACAGACCCACCATGCCGCCGACCAGGGCGATCGGCACGACGATGCCGGGAATAAAAGTGGCGCGCAAGTTGCCAAGGAACAGGTAGATCACCAAAAATACCAGCACCATGGCCTCTGCCAGTGTCTTGACCACTTCATTGATGGATATCTCGACAAACTTGGAAGTATCGTAGGGTATCAACCAGTCCACACCTTTGGGGAAGAATTTGGCCAATTCGGCCATTTTTGATTTGACTGCTTTTGCAGTTTCCAGCGCGTTGGCCGTAGGTGCCAGGCGGATCGCGATGGCCGAGGCTGGCTGCCCGTCGATGCGCGCGGCGATAGAATAATCCTGCGCGCCCAATTCTACCCGCGCCACATCCTTGATCCGCACAGTGGAGCCATCCGCATTGGCGCGCACAATGACATCGCCAAACTCTTCCGGCGTGGACAGCTTGCTCCGGGTAACGATCACCGCGTTGAGCTGCTGACCTGGGGCTGCCGGCAATTGTCCGAGTTCGCCAGTGGCAAGCTGCGCATTCTGCGCGCGCACAGCCCGGGAGATGTCGGCTGTAGTCAGGCTATAAGCCTGAAGTTTCTCCGGTTTCAGCCATAGCCGCATCGAATATTCGGTGCCAAACAATATTGCCTCGCCCACCCCCGGCACGCGGCGGATATTTTCCAGCACGTTGGCTGCGGCATAGCTGCCGAGTGCCACATTATTGCGGCTCTTGTCGGGTGAGATCAGCGCGACGAACATCAGGTAGTTCCGAGCCGACTTCGTTACCGTTACCCCCCCTCGGCGCACATCCTCGGGCAGGCGTGGTTCGGCGCGCTTGACGCGGTTCTGTGTTTCGACGGAAGCCACATCCAGATCGGTGCCTGCCTCGAAAGTCAGTGTGATGGAGCCGCGCCCCTGTTCGGAGGACGAATCAATATTGAGCAAGTGCTCGATGCCGTTCAATTCCTGCTCGACCAATGCGACAGCGGTTTCTTCCACTACCTGCGCAGACGCGCCGGGGTAGTTGAGCGTGATAGCCAAAGCGGGCGGAGCCACCGCCGGATAAGAGGCGACCGGCAGATTGCGCAGCGCTAGCCCACCGCTCAGCAAAATGATCAGGGCGATGACCCAGGCAAAAATCGGACGCTCGATGAAGAATTTTGGGAGCATGTAAAATCCTTAAGGCTTGCCGCTCGTTGCAGGTTGCGGCGAAGTTTTGTCCTCTGCCTTCTGCTTTATACCCTCTAAAACCGGCTTCACCGGTGTCCCAGGCCGCGCTTTTTGCAAGCCGTTTACGATGACTTGCTCTCCGCCTTTAAGCCCCTCGACAATAACGAAATCACTGCCCACCATGCCGCCTGTTTTCACCGGCAGGGGAGTCGCCTTGTTTTCCGCACCCACCACCATCACGAACTGTCCCTGCGAACCGCCTTGTACGGCACGCTGCGGGATGCGTATGGCGTTTTCAACATCGGCTTCCGGAAAACGGATGCGCACAAACATACCGGGCAATAAATCGCGTTTTGGATTGGGGAATTCGGCGCGCAACGATACTGAGCCGGTGCCCGGATCGACCGCCATGTCGGTAAATAAAATGCTGCCTTCCAGCGGATAAACGCTGCCATCTTCCAGCATCAATTCCACCATGGCGGATTCGGTGTGTTTGAGTTTGCCCGCTTCGACAGCTTGCCTCAGGCGCAACAAATCGGCACCGGATTGCGTGAAATTGGCATAAATGGGATCAAGCTGCTCAATAGTCGCCAGCAGCGTGGCTTCACCCTTGCCGACGAGAGCACCTTCCGTCACCAGAGCGCGGCCGATGTGCCCGGAAATGGCTGCGGGGACGCTGGCGTTTTCCAAATCCTCCTCGGCACGAATGAGCGCGGCGGCGGCTTGTTTGGCTTTGGCTTTGGCCAGATCCATATCCTGCTGGCTGACAGCCTTGATTTCAAGCAAAGGCTTGTACCGTTCGACAGTCTGGCGTGCAATTGCCATATCCGCCTTGGCGGACTCGGCAGCAGCTCTATAGGTGCGCGCATCGATCTGGAACAAAGACACGCCAGCCTTCACATCGCTTCCTTCCTGAAACAATCTTTTTTCAACCACGCCTTCTACCCGCGCGCGAACCTGCGCCGTTCGATAAGCCTGTAATCGCCCCGGTAAATCCTGCGTAAGCGTCGCTTTGCCCGAGGTAACCGTTATTACATCCACCTCCGGTGGCGGCATCCCCGCACCTGGGCCACCAGGCCCTGCCGCCGGTTTATTGCCTCCGCCGCAAGCAGCCAGCAAAATAATCAATAAGAGAGGGAGAAATATCGGTTTGTTTGTGATCGTCATGTCGCTAATCTCTAAAATGCTACCCTAAAAAGCCGCACCCGTATGGTGGGCTATGTCCACCATACCTGTCCCGAGCTCGTCGAAGCTGTCGGGCGTAGTCCGACCTACATTTTGATTCCGGCTCGCCCGGCTTGGGATGCTCAAATTACGCTGCACGTTTCCGCAACAGCTTTGCATTGCTATGCCACTAACCCATCAAAGAACGATGGGTTAGTGGCTGGTTAAATTGCCCAGTTATTTCCGCCACGTGTTTGCCGAAGTGTTCGGCGATATCCAGATCGCCTTAGTTGGGTAATTCAGTGAGGCGCTGAGCCGCTGGACGACTGTATCAAACGCTTGTTTGAATGTAAAGCTTGCTTCTGCAAAGGCGGGAACTCGTTTTTCGCAGTTCATTTAATCACCGCATGGGCACAAGAGCGTGCCCACCCTTGGCTATATTTCCATGATGTCGCGAATCGCGGCATAGACTCGTATCATCAATTCGCAATCACAACGCAACAGTGGGCCGTCGATTAAACGGCGATTATCAATTGCGCTCAATTGATCGATCAGCAAATCGGAATCTGATTCCAGTCGGCCCTGCGCCGCAACGCGGAGGCGCAATGGTTCCGCATCCTCCATCAGTTGCGTGGTTAAAGGGACGATCAAGGTAGAAGGATGCATGGCATCCAGCAAGGCTTGCCCCTGCACAATCAGCACCGGACGCACTTTGCTCGGTTCGTGACCTTTGCCGGGATTCAGATTGGCAAGCCAGACTTCCCCGTTAAGCACGCGGCGCATCCTCAACCGCGTCGAACTCGGCATTCACCTTCATGCTTCCGGCAGCGACACGCCGCGATACTTTCATCAAATGTTCGCGCCGTTTTTGGCTAAGCACTTCCTCGTTCATCGCGGCAATGGCGCGGCGGATATATTCGGCGCGCGGCAAATGCAAAACCCTGGC
>CAIZNF010000658.1 GCA_903934275.1 uncultured Nitrosomonadales bacterium | reverse complement strand
CGCTTACCGTTCCCGCACTTCCACACATGGTCGCAACATGGCCGGAGCGCGCTCACTGTGGCGTGCCACCGGCATGACCGACGGCGACTTTGGCAAACCGATCATCGCCATTGCCAATTCGTTCACCCAGTTTGTGCCCGGTCACGTACACCTCAAGGACATGGGGCAACTGGTGGCACGGGAGATCGAGAAAGCGGGCGGCATCGCCAAGGAATTCAACACCATCGCGGTGGATGACGGTATCGCGATGGGACACGCTGGGATGTTGTATTCGCTGCCCTCGCGCGAACTGATCGCCGATTCCGTGGAATATATGGTCAACGCGCATTGCGCCGACGCGTTGGTGTGCATTTCCAATTGCGACAAAATCACGCCGGGGATGTTGATGGCGGCGATGCGCCTGAATATTCCGGTGGTGTTCGTCTCCGGCGGACCGATGGAGGCGGGCAAGGTCAACTGGCAGGGCAAGACCAAGGGGTTGGATCTGGTGGATGCGATGGTCGCAGCGGTGGACAGCCATTGCAGCGATGCAGAAGTAGATGCCATCGAGCGCTCAGCGTGCCCAACTTGTGGCTCCTGTTCCGGCATGTTCACCGCGAATTCGATGAACTGCCTGGCCGAGGCACTGGGGCTGGCGCTGCCCGGCAACGGCTCGCTGGTGGCGACGCACGCCGAGCGCAAGCAATTGTTTTTGCGCGCCGGACGATTGATTGTCGAATTGTGCAGGCGCTACTACGAACAGGATGATGCATCGGCACTACCACGTTCCATCGCCACGTTTGATGCGTTCGAAAACGCCATGACGCTGGATATCTCAATGGGCGGATCGACCAATACCGTGCTGCATCTGCTGGCAATTGCGCAGGAAGCGGAAGTGAATTTCACCATGCATGATATGGATCGCCTGTCGCGCCACGTACCGACCCTGTGCAAGGTCGCGCCCTCCTCCGAATACCACATGGAAGACGTGCATCGAGCGGGAGGCATCGCAGCGATTCTGGGCGAGCTGGATCGCGCCGGACTGTTGCACGCCGATGCAGGAACGGTACACAGCAAAACTTTGCGCGATGGATTGCAACAATGGGACATCGTGCAAACCGGAGACGAAGCGGTGAAAAAATTCTTCCGCGCGGCACCCGGCGGGGTTGTCACCACCCTAGCCTTTTCGCAATCCATGCACTACCCGGAACTGGACATAGATCGCAGCGGCGGCTGCATCCGCGACAAGGCGCATGCCTACTCGCAAGACGGCGGGCTGGCGGTGTTGCACGGCAATGTCGCCGTGGATGGCTGCATCGTGAAAACCGCCGGAGTGGATGAAAGTATCCTGAAATTTACTGGGCGCGCACGCGTATTCGAGAGCCAGGACGATGCGGTGGCGACGATTCTCGCCGATAAAATTGTGGCGGGTGATGTGCTGGTGATCCGCTATGAAGGGCCGAAGGGCGGGCCGGGGATGCAGGAAATGTTGTATCCAACTTCGTACCTGAAATCCAAAGGGCTGGGCAAGGTGTGCGCGCTGCTCACCGACGGGCGTTTCTCCGGCGGCACATCGGGCTTGAGTATCGGCCACGTCTCGCCGGAAGCCGCGCAGGGCGGCGCAATCGGTCTGATCGAAGAAGGCGATATTATTGAAATTGACATTCCGCAACGCGGCATCACACTGGCAATTTCCGATACGGAAATGAAGCGCCGCCGTGCCGCGATGGAGGCGAAAGGCAGCAAGGCCTGGCAACCCGCCAGTCGTGAACGCCATGTATCCGCCGCACTCAGGGCGTATGCCGCCATGACGACATCCGCCGACAAAGGCGCGGTGCGAGATGTGACACAAATCGAGAGGAAATCGGCATGACTACGGCACAGCTTTTGAATACACAATTCGGCATCGCTGGACAACTGAAATTTCGCGAAGATGCCAGCGGCCTGATCGTTGCGGAAATCAGCAACCCGCAAGCGACCGCATCGCTGTGCTTGCAGGGCGCGCAACTGATGGCCTGGCATCCCAGAAGCCAAACCGTGCCGGTGGTATGGCTGTCGCGCGATGCCAAACTGACAGCGGGCAAATCGGTGCGCGGCGGCGTGCCGGTATGCTGGCCGTGGTTCGGCGCGCATATTTCCGAACCCGGCTTTCCTGCCCACGGCTTCGCACGTGCCGCGCCCTGGCACGTAGTTGAATCCAGTACCGAACCAAACGGTGCGACTCGTCTGACACTGCGCTTGACGGAAGACGACAAAACACGGGCGCAGTGGCCGCATGATTCGCGGCTCGAACTGACGGTGATTGTCGGTGATACATTGCGCATGGAACTAACCACCGAAAATACCGGAAAATCCGATTTTGTAATCACTGAGGCCTTGCATACTTATTTCAAAATCAGTGACATCGGCGCGGTGCGCGTTACCGGATTGGCAGGTTGCGATTACTGGGACAAAGTGGGCATCTCGACGCTTAAAAAACAAGATGGCATAATTCAACCCGCGAGTGAGACCGACCGCGTATACATCAACACCACCGCGGAGTGCGTAATCGATGACGACAAGCTGAAACGGCGCATTCATGTCGCCAAGTCCGGTAGCCTGTCCACCATTGTATGGACACCGTGGACTGTAAAGGCTGACAAGATGGGTGACCTGGGGCAACCAGACGGCTGGCGCGAGATGCTGTGCATTGAATCGGCCAATGCAATCGACAATGCGGTAAACGTCGCGGCAGGAGCCAAACACACCCTCATAGTCGAATACCGCACCGAATCGTTGTAGTTTTTATTATTTAAATCAGAAAATTCAAACAAGGAGAATCATGCATACACGAAATATCTTGCTGGCATCACTGCTGGTTGCGCTGTGCGGCTGCCAGCCGGACACATCCAACAAACCTGCCGAATGGAAATTGGCGGAACATACAGGTTGCTTTCAATGCCACATAACCGGCAAGAATTTGCTTGGCCCGGCATGGCAGTCTGTGTCCGAACGGTATAAAAACAACCCGGATGCTGAAGCCTACTTAATGAACAAGATCGCCAATGGCGGCTACGGAGCATGGATCAGCAAAGAAATGCCGGGCTACGCGGAAGATTTGCTCACCGAAGCAAACCGCAAAATATTGGTTAAATATATCCTGTCGTTGAAAGCGAACTCTGAGATATAAGCAGGCCCGTTTATTTAACAGACCCGATTTTTCATAAAAATAATTCATCAACTTCATTATTCACTGTCACTCTCGCGAAGGAGAACAAGCCGGAGCCAAAATTGTAGGTCGGGCTCTGCCCGACATGGTGGGCAGAGCCCACCCTACGGTTTCGTTGAAAAATTCTTGTCACTTTTGATATTACTTGACTGGTAAGAGATTAGTAGCTTTCAAAATTCAATATGCCCCTCATCCCAGAAATTAAGCCAAACCAATCCGTAGAGCTGCTCAAAGAGCTGCATATTCTGACACGCGACGGCAAGCTCAATCAGGACAGTCGGCGCAAACTGAAGCAGGTTTATCATCTGTATCACTTCATCGAACCATTGCTCGATGAAGTGTTCGCCGCCAGGCAAGACTTGGCGCTGGCGGATCATGGCGCGGGCAAGTCTTATCTCGGTTTTATACTTTACGATTTATTTCTAAAAACGCGCGAAGCAGGCCATGTTTACGGTATCGAAACTCGCGAGACACTGGTCAACAAATCCCGCGAGCTGGCTGAAAGGCTTGGTTTCGCGCGCATGTCGTTCTTGAATTTATCGGTAGAAGAATCCATACACTCGCCGCAACTGCCCGAAAAAATCGATATCGTCACCGCGCTGCACGCCTGTAATACCGCCACGGATGACGCGATCAAATTTGCGCTGCACAAGCAGGCGAAATTTATCGTGCTGGCACCTTGCTGCCAGGCCGAGGTTGCGGCAATGTTGAACAAACACAAGAACCAGTCGTTCGGCAAAACCCCTCTCTCGGAAATCTGGCGGCATCCGATTCACACCCGCGAATTCGGTAGCCACCTCACCAACGTGTTGCGATGCTTGCTGCTGGAAGCGCATGGCTATCAAGTAACGGTGACGGAGCTGGTCGGATGGGAACACTCGATGAAGAATGAGCTCATCATCGCCCGCAGCACGGTTATGCCGCGCAAAAACGCACAAGAGCGAATGGAACAGATTTTGCGCGAATTAAATCTCGACGAATTGCGGGAGCGGTTTATTTATGAATAAATCTGAGTCGAATGAGCCGGATACCGCTATCGAGAAATGAAGTGTAAAAACAGGGGTTCATCCCTTACAATTACGGCGCATCCCATTATGGATGAAACCAGAACCGAAAATAATTTTACAGGTTCGATTAAACAGGAGATTTGAATGGGCAAGCCAGTAAAACACATTTTTGTCTGCACGCAAACCCGTCCGCCGGGCCATCCGCGCGGCTCATGCGGAGAAAAAGGCAGCGCAGACGTGTTGCAGGAATTCCTGCAACAATTTGAGCAACGGCAGCTATGGGGACGCTTTGCGGTGACCGGTAGCGGTTGCCTCGGCACTTGCGGTATCGGCCCCAGCGTGCTGGTTTATCCGGAAGGCATAATGTACGGAGGAGTAAGTAAAGACGATGTAACCGCCATCATCGAAGAACATTTGCTGGGCAATAAACCGGTGGAACGATTGAAAGTCCCCGAAGTGATTTGGGGTTGAGAGTAATCGTCGGATGTTGGTCGCCAGTATTTAATTGCGTAATTGCACAACGATATTACAACCAATTGTTAGTGCTAAATAAATACGATACTTTTGTTACACTCCGACATCATTTGGCTGGTGAGTGACTGAATTAACTTTGAAAAAGTCACCGTGGGAGCGGTCTCCAAGCCACGATTCTCGGGCAGCTCATCGCGGTCTAGAGACCGCTCCAACAGGGCGTGTCGCTGGTTAATGTGAAACTCGCGTAGCTCATTCACTTTTAACGCGCACCAACACCGCCGCACACCGGAAGCGTGTCGGTGTTTGTCTGATTATGCTGTAGGGGGGTGAGAAATTTTGTTATCTGTGTTTGCCATACATTCGAAAGTGGT
>CAIZNF010000657.1 GCA_903934275.1 uncultured Nitrosomonadales bacterium | reverse complement strand
GCGGTGAGCAGATTCAGGGTGTAGATGGGGAGTTAGTCTCTTACCAGTCAAATAATACCAAAACGTGACAAGAATTATGATGCGCAGCGCTTTCTTGGTGTTGGCTCGTCCGGCTTAGGGAGTTAGGGAGTAGGTCGGGCTGTGCCCGACATGGTGGGCATAGCCCACCCTTGGTGTATAAAAAGGAGCTGCAGCAATGCAAAACAAAAACGCTTTTGTATCGCAAAAAGAAGTGCCATTTCCGGCGGGTGGGGTGCTGGTTTCAAAAACTGACACCAAAGGCATCACCACTTACGCGAATGACGCATTTGTGGCGATTTCGGGGTATTCCCGCGAAGAACTGATCGGCACAAGCCACAACATCGTGCGCCACCCGGACATGCCGCCGCAGGCATTCAAATGGCTATGGGATACGCTGAAAGAGGAGCGCCCTTGGCGCGGCGTGGTCAAAAATCGCTGCAAGAGCGGCGATTACTATTGGGTGCGTGCCACTGTCGCGCCGATTGTTGAAGGAGGCAAAATTATCGGCTACGTATCGGTGCGCAAAGCGCCGACGCGCGACCAGATTGCCGGAGCGGAGGCGTTGTACCGCGAGCTGAACCAATCAGGCGCGCAAATCGTGTCGAAATACGAGCGTTTCAAGTTTAAGAACTGGTCGTTAAAAGGCAAATTGCAGTTCTCGATCCAGGCTTCACTCATCATCGTTCTGGGTCTTGCGCAAATTTTTGTTTCCGCAAATCTCCGCGATGAATCGAAAATGGCGGCGATCGAAAGAGGTAATCAGGTCGCCAACGAAATCATCGACAGCGCGAACATGCTGATGGTGACCGGGCAGATCAGCGAGCCGGGCAACCGCAAGCTGATAATGAGTAAGATCAATTCGTCCGGCCATTATAAAAATGTGCAATTTGTTCGCACCAAGGCGGTGGTGGATCAATTCGGCGCGGGCTTGCCCGAAGAGCAGGTAAAGAACGAGGTGCAGCGGCAGGCGATAGAGGGCAAAAAATCCAGTGTCGCATTTATGGATGACGAACGCGGTGCGCCGGTGTTACGGGTAGTCACACCCTATCTGGCGAGCAAGAATTTTCACGGCACCGATTGCACGGGTTGCCATCTGGTGCCCGAAGGCACGGTGCTCGGGGTATCGGAGCTGGTGATCGACATGAAACCGGAGCACGACAGGATTACCCGCATGGAGCTACAGACGCTTGGCGGACAGATTGCGCTGCAAATATTCCTGTTCTTCTTCATCGGTTTTAGCGTGGATAGATTTATCCGCCGCCCCGTCCGCGATGTGACCAAGGAATTCAGGAATATCATGGAAGGCAATCTCGATACCGAACTGGATCTTTCTATCCAGGATGAAATGGGATCGCTGCTGTGCGAGATTCAAACCATGCAATGTTACCTGCGTACTATGGTGGACGAAATTGTCACCCCGGTTGGACACATGCAGCAGCGCATCGTGGATATGGATGCCAGGGTGTCCAGCGTAGCGTCCAATGCTGTTGATGAGCAGGGTCATATCCAGCAGATCGCCAGCACTATGGAAGAGTTCAGCCAGTCGATTGCCGAGGTGGCGAGCATGGCGGCGGATTCGCTCAACGATGCGCGGGCGATGCAGGAGGTTATCAATGCAAACGCCGATAGGATGCAAGGCCAAATCAACCCGGCGATGGTCAAGGCCGTGGATACCGTGCAGTCTTCCAGCAAAACAATCGCCGACCTGGGCGCGGCCATTCAGAAAATCGGCGTGATCGCAAATGCTATCAAGGATATTGCCGAGCAGACCAACCTGCTGGCGTTGAACGCGGCGATTGAAGCGGCGCGCGCCGGCGAACAGGGGCGCGGTTTTGCGGTGGTGGCGGACGAGGTGCGCAAACTGGCGGAACGCACCGCATCCAGCACCAAAGACATTGCCAGCACCATCAACGAAATTAACACAATCTCTGAGGCTGCTGTAAAATCCATGCAAGGCGCGATAACCGATGTCGAAGCCGGGGTGGCTCTGGTTCGCATGAATAGCGAGGGGTTGAAAAAAATCAGGGTCGCAATGGTTCAGGTTGACGAGCGTATGGAGCATATTGCCACCTCATCAAAAGAGCAGTCTGCGGCGAGCGAGAGCGTGGCGAAAAGCGTGGAGCGTGTCACCGGTTTGGTGGACAACAATACGCAATCTGCCAAAGATGCCAAAGTGGCCGCAGAAGAATTGGGCAAGTCTGCCGATGAATTAAGAAAGGCCGGGTATCCGTTGACCAAATGCGCGATGAGGTAATTCGTAGGGGCGTATGGCATACGCCCTTGTAAGAAGAGTGAGGG
>CAIZNF010000656.1 GCA_903934275.1 uncultured Nitrosomonadales bacterium | reverse complement strand
GGTCGCCGATCGGCTCCACACCAGTTGTATTTTCAAGTTCATTCAGGCCGATCACATCAGCGTTCAAACCGTTAAGTGCTGAGATAAGTTTATCGCGCTGGCGGGTGAATTCAAACGACTGGTCGAAATCAGCGCCGCGGCACTCAAAATTTTGTAAAGGACCGCATTTATTATCCAGCGGATTGCCTGTTGGGTAATCTGGTGTGATGAAGAAATTTAACGTGTTCATTGCCGCCACGCGCAGGGAACCACCGACCGGTTCCGGCGACGCTGTCCGCGGGTTCACAGCAGCATAGTCTGCCGTCCCTGTGGGCTGGATGCGGTACACGCCAAAGTCATATCCGATAACACCAAGTGTGTTCTGTACGGTATCACCGCCGCGGAAACGATTGCTCAGTGTGAAGGGGCTTCCGTTCGGGTGACGAAGGGTGCTTGGGTTTTGCGTGCCAAGCCCATCGTCCAGGGTGATGCGGCGCAGGCTGTTTGCGGCAGCACGCGCGAGAGCTGGCGCGCCCGGTTCATCGATGGAAGTCGGCGTAAAGGGACGAGTCTCGCCGGGCAGAGGCAGGGCGATCACCAACTCGCCGAAGCGGTCATAGTTGAAATATTCAGAAATGACCAAAGGCTGAGTAAAGCGAACCAGCATGCCTTCAAATTGTTCAAGGTAGTCCGCGTTTACAAAGGGCATTTCGACATCAGCCGCTGTCACACTGCCCGTTCCGCAGGGCAATCGCATCTTAATTGGCAGAGGCGAGAACTTTGAGTAGGTAATCTTCTCTTAAGGCGGCTTGGAACTGCTTGGCATGAATTCCACCTTTGGCAGTTTTCTCTTGTTTGAGCAGATTGAGCGCGATATGGCGCAACACAGCAAAGTTCTCGGGTGCCTGGTCTTTGCGTACTCGACTATGATCTTCATTCAAAGCAACATCCAAAATCCAATGCAGTTTGTTTTCAATGGACCAATGTTTGCGGACTGCCTTTAATATTTGTTCTGCATCGCTGAGCAGGCTGGAGATATAGTAGCGCACCTGCTTGGTTTCCCGACCTGCAATGATCCGAGTACAAACGACCATGCAAATACTTTGTAGGTCAAGCCAGTTTTCCACACCGCGAATTAATTTCAGATATTCAGGATTGGATGTACTCCAACATTCACGTACCTCGATCCGGCCGTGTCCTTTGTTGATGGTCTGCTTGTATTCATACGAAGCATATTTGAAGTTTTGAGCCTGATCCACTGCGAATAGTGTTGAAATGTCCTCAAATAGATACCCCTGGTTTTCTTTGACGCTCAAAACGTAGTCTGCCTCGGCGTTCACGATGGTTTTGGCAATATTCGTTTGTGTTCCCATCGCGTCTATCGTGACAATACAGCCCGATATCGCGAGCATTTTTAGCAATTCCGGGATTGCTTTGATTTCATTTGATTTTTCATCCACTTTGCGCTGTCCCAGCACGATCTCATTCGCGACCGCCCAGGCACTGACCATGTAGATCGCCCGTTTCCCAAGTCTCTCGTCATCCGACCCGCGTAAACATTTCCCATCAATGTTGATTACTTGTCCCTGCACGATATCATTCACCGCACAAACCCATTCGTAAAACGACAGTTGAAATTGTTGAGCATCGATCTTTGAGAACACTCGCCCAAAAGTATCGTGCGATGGGATCCCGTTCGGTAATTCCAAAAAAGTGGCCAACCAATGGATTTTGCTGTTCCCATACAACTCTATATCTACCCAGCCTTCTGCCCCACAGATCACGGCACATATTGCGATTGATATGATATCGATCAGTTTATGCTCTTTCGTCCGTTCTTTACGTGGATCCTTTACTTTCCCAAAATGTTCTTCGATGGCTTCCAACGGCTTTTTTGTCATGACTACCTCCTCCGAGTTAACCAGCTTTACCT
>CAIZNF010000655.1 GCA_903934275.1 uncultured Nitrosomonadales bacterium | reverse complement strand
CATCTGGACATAAAAAAGAATCCGACGGGCAAGGGGATATGTGCAATTATTTGGCTACCGGCGAGCATTGGCACCGAATCGGAACCGGATGAGCTTTTTGCCAAGAAAATTATCATAGCTACGACACAGCCGGGAAAATACGATACATTTATCGGTGAGTTGGAGAGAGACAACCAATGTTGTGTTGCGGAGGCTCATAGTGTCGAAGAAGTTATTGCGTTGCTCTCTGATGAAAATGGCTGGGACATACTGTTTTTGGACGAATATATAGATAGAGAAAAAATAGCTGCATCTGGGTGTTTTATACCAGAAATAAGGCGGTGTTGAGCCTGTGGCGACAATTGGAAGTGAACGGCTTTGCATGTCAAAAACCCCCCGGCTGGATCATGTCGGAGCGCAATTTATCGAGCGGTAGCTGCCAAATCAATCGCTCGATGAATCGGATTCCTACGGCAACAGTGTCACCATCAAGAGGTGCGCTGCGCCAAAGGCACAAGATCCGATTAGCACGCAGGCCTTCATCGCATTGCAAAGATTCAAATGGGGGTTTTAGTCTCTTAAATCGCCCACTCTAATAAATTGATTCGGCATGATATTATTTGAGCGGCTTGGGGCGATCTGCGGCTGAGGCCCGCTTGCTACGCCAGCCAGTTAAAAAATAAAAAAAATTTTAACGATATCATTAGGATGGGCAGAATCAGGCTTACAATTTTAGTTGCGGTTTGTCAGGCTTAGGGTGAGCCTAGAAAGAGTGGTTAGCCTCTCATATTTATGCGTTAGGCCGTATGGTGTTTGGTTTTTGCGTATTCGATGCCACTCGCCTTTTCGGTAATGCCGTTGCTGTAGGAGCCCGATTCATCGGGCGATTGATTCACTGGGCAATCGCGCGAAAATCGCGCTCCTACAGGTTTCAACTGCCGGCTTAGGATGAATGGCTCTTGGGGCCTCTATAAATTCAAAATCCTAAGCGAGACAAGGCGCGAGATAAATTTTAGCGCGCCGCATATGTTCGGATATGTAAGCGATAAAATCTATTGAGCAACGCAGTATCGCGACGGTGCTTGGATTTATAGAGGTTCCCTCTTAAAAGGAAATTTATGGTTGGTGATACGCAACCCGCGTTTTGTGGCCGGATTATTTTGATAGATGATCATCCGCTTGTCCTATCGGGCATAGCGGATATGTTGCGTGTGTCCGGCTATTTTGTGACCACTGCGCGCAATGTAAGCGAGGCGCGCAATCTGATTGACAGTGATGCCCAGTTCGACTTGGCGTTGCTTGATCTCAATCTTGGGAGCGAGAGCGGTCTTGAATTGCTGAACTCTGTGCCTGTTAATTTGCCGGAACGCATAATTATGTTGTCAGGTGTTATAGAGCAGGAAATGGTTTTGCAAGGTTTCCAAATGGGTGCGTTTGGATTTATTCCGAAGACTATTGATCTGGATAAAATAGTTGCGGTGATCTCGGCTATGATGATTCGACCGAAATTAAATAACTCGGGATGGATGTGGAGCGCGGAACTGAACGACATAGTGGAAGCACGCATGGTAATGCCGCCAAATAGCACGTTGACCAACAAGGAGCGCGAGGTTTTCATGCTGATGCGCGAGGGTAAACTGGATAAGCAGGTAGCCGATGAATTAGGAATCAGCATACACACAGTGAGAGTTCACCTTCGTGCAATCAAGCGTAAACGCGGGCATAATCGAAGATCTGAACTGTCTTACTGAGAAGGGAAAAGAAGATGATTGCGCACAAAACATTCCGCCGGGACGGCGGCTTTACATTAATCGAGGTCATGATCGTAATGGTGATTATTGCGATGCTGGCGGCATTGGTCGGGCCTCGTTTGGTGGGCGCGCTTAGCGGCTCAAAGGTCAAGGCGACCAAGATACAAATTGAAACGCTTGCAAATGCGATAGAAACTTTTCACCTCGATACGGGACGTTATCCGACGCAGCAGGAAGGGCTGGGGGTGCTGATCGAGAATCCACAAGCCAGCCCGGTTCAGAACTGGCGCGGGCCATATCTAAAAAAGATCAAAATACCCACCGACGAGTGGGGAAAACCGTTCGTTTACGAAATTCCGGGCAAGCACGGGATGGGGTTTGACCTGATATCAATGGGAGCGGACGGCAAGGCTGGCGGATCTGCTGACGACGCAGACATCGGCAACTGGGATTGACCAAATGTTGGATGCGGTGAAAGTCACACCTGATCTGGCCGCATTGCTGGTCGAGCGTGGTCTTATTGACGTTGAGCTGTTGCATCGGATAAACGCGGCGCGCGCAAACAACTCTCAGCGCCTTTCTCGGGTGCTCGTCGACATGGGAATTATCTCCCAAGATGCGCTTTGCCAATTGTGGTCTGAAATATTGAATCTTCCGGTTTGGGACGGTGAAGGTGAACCTTTTATCGACACGAGGTTTCCGGAAGGTTATTTGGCGTACAACCGGATTTTGCCGGTTCGCAGGAATGAAGCGAGCTGGTTGGTAATTGATGATCCGGAGGACGATGGGTTGCTCGATATGCTGGGGCGATTATATTCTGATTCGCAAATCGCCCTTGCTCCCCCGCAACGTCTCAATTATGCACTGAACATATTGCTGCAGTCTGATAACCAGGGTGACGAGTCACTGATATCCCTGACGATGGAAGATGTTGGGCATCTCAAAGACCTGGCTCTTGAAGCTCCCACCATCAGCCGGGTAAACGAGATGATAGCGCGCGGAGTCGATATGGGTGCGTCTGATATTCACCTTGAACCCGGCAAAAATCACATTGATCTGCGATACCGTGTGGACGGTGTTTTGCATACCGAACCTGCACCATCGACGGAAGATTACCCTGCAATAATTTCGCGTATCAAAATTTTGTCAAGCCTCGACATAGCGGAACGCCGTTTGCCGCAAGACGGCAGAATCCGGTTGCGATTGAGCGGCAGAGAGGTAGACATACGGGTAAGCACCCTGCCTACCGCGCATGGAGAAGACGTGGTGTTGCGGTTGCTCGATCAGAAGCAGCAGTCACTCTCGCTCGAAGCTACGGGCATGTCAGCGCACACCATTAATTTATACAAACGCAATCTTGCGCGCAGCACGGGGCTGATTTTGGTAACGGGGCCCACTGGCTCCGGAAAATCGACAACCCTTTATTCTGGTCTTGCGCAGCTGATAGACGGCAAGAGAAAAATTATTACCGTAGAAGACCCGGTAGAGTACGAGCTTCCAGGTATCAGCCAGATACAAATCAACGAACCGGCTGGCTTGACCTTCGCCGCCGTTCTCAGGTCAATACTCCGGCATGACCCGGACACTATATTCATCGGCGAAATTCGTGATAAAGAAACGGCTGAAATAGCAGTCCAGGCATCGCTCACCGGGCACCTCGTATTATCGACGATACACACGAATAGCGCGGCAGGTGCGATTGGGCGATTTCTGGACATGGGCGTTGCCGATTATTTGTTGGCATCGAGCCTGGTGGCTATAAGTGCGCAACGTCTGGTAAGACGCCTGTGTGACGCTTGCAAACAAGCGATACATGCCGATCCGGCCACATCGGAGAGATTTGGCATCTCGCCATCGGAAACTATCTACCGGGCGGAGGGTTGTCAAAAATGCTCCAAAACCGGTTACCAAGGGCGTTTGGCGATTGCGGAGCTGCTGGAAATAACTTCCGCATTGCGCCAGCAAATCCTGCACGATCCCTCGATCGAGGCATTGAACAATGTTGCTCAACAAGAGGCGTTTATCAGCCTGATCGAAGACGGGATAATCAAGGTAAAAGCCGGATTGACTACGGTGGAAGAAGTGCTAAGGGTTGCGGGGTAATGCCTGAATACGAGTACAAAGCCATCGGGCGAAATGGTGCGGAATCAGTTGGGCACGAACATGCGGCAGACGTGGAAGCGCTGAAGCACATTTTACGCAAACAGCAACTCACACTGCTTCACGCAAAACCGAAAAAAACCTCGCTGATCGGGCGTGCTCTCGTGATCGCGTTTACCAGCGAACTTGCCCCTTTGGTTGAAAGCGGCTTACCGCTTGACCGCGCGCTTCAAATTATCGGCGAAGACAGCCGCGATGCAAAAATTACCAATTTGGCCGCACAGCTTCGCAAGTCTATCAAGCGCGGCGAATCATTTTCGCAAGCACTGCAAAATTATGGCCGCTTTGATCCCATGCTAATCGCGCTTATTCAGGTCAGCGAGGCCAGTGGTGATCTGGCGCAGGTACTCAAAATTTTGGAACGGCACTACCAGGACAGCCAAAAAATTCGACACCAACTCATTTCATCGCTGACCTATCCAGTGATCCTGGCGCTCGTGGCGCTTTTATCCATCATCGGCTTGGCACTTTACGTTGTTCCTGTGTTCAAAGATATCTTCTCTGAAGGTGGCGATCATCTGCTGCCGTTAGGTACGCGCATTCTCTTTTCAGCCAGTGACTTTCTCATAAATTACGGGTGGATGGTGATAATCCTTGCAGGAGCGGGAGCCGCATCAGGGGCTGCACTGGTTAATAGGAACGATGCGGTTAACAGGAAATGGCACACCCTCATGCTGCGAATCCCCTTGCTGGGCAAACTACAAGCACATTTTGCCGCGTTCAAGTTGGCAAAAAGCCTTTCGATTATGCTGGCAGCGGGGCTTCCTCTGGTGCGTGGTATCGAGATTTCGCGCCCTCTGCTCGACAACCGAATTCAACGCGAAGGGCTGGATATTTGCCTGAATGGCCTGCGCAAAGGAGAGTCAGTACCGCAGGCTTTTGCTCATGTGCCTGCCTTGCCTGTGCAATTCACCCGATACCTCAAGCTTGGAAATGAAACAGGCGGACTTGCGCCGAGCATGTCCAAAGTTGCCGATCTTCTGCAAGAAGAATTTGGCAATCGTCTCAATTCTCTGGTTGGTATACTCAATCCGCTAATCATTATAGTCATGGGAGGCATAGTCGGCTTCATGGTGATGTCGATCCTGCTGGCGGTGTTCAGCCTCTCCGAAGTCCGCTAATTCATGCCGAAAAGAATGCGCCACGTAAATCAGCGTATCACCCGGAATGCTTGCCGGAAAGAGTGTGGCTTCACACTCATCGAAATCATGGTCGTGTTGGTCATTTGTTTGGGGCTGGTGACCCTGATGACATCGCTATACCGGTCTGTGGGCAAGTCAGCCATCGCGCTAAGGGGCGGTCATCAGGAATGGGCAGTACGGCAGCAACTGCGTGATCAATTTCAGCACCTTTTCAACTTGGCCGGAGAAACAAACTATCCGGTAATCGGGCATCGTACGGAGCTGTACCTTCTTGACTGGAAAAGCAAGGCAACCTCCCTGAACGGTAAGCCGGTTTTTGTGCGCTATCACTATGATTCAGGCGAGCGAGCTCTTTATTATCAAGAATATCCGCTGCCATCATGGTGGGAGGATAATCAAGTAGCCAGAAATGCCATGCCCAAGGATACCGAAATTCTTGCGGCACCTTCAATCAAGGTATTGACTGGTGCCGAGGCGCTATCGTGGTCTTATTTGCCTACCACAGCCCCCGACACCAACACGCTGTGGTGGTTGAACGAATGGCGGCTGAAAGAGCCGCCCAAGCTTATCCAATTGCAATTCAGCAAGGCTGGCCGCCGTTACACAATACTGTTTGACACGCGCGTGACGCATGGCTGAAAAACGGGACAAGCCTAGCAGCCATGAAGCCGCGACAAAGCTTCGTGACAAGGTTGCCACACTTCAAACCGGGCTGGTATCAATGAGCCGTAATAGCACTGCGCGGCTCACGCTGGCCATGTCTATTTCCATTATTCTGCATTTATCCCCGTTCATTCCAGGGTGGATACACTGGCAAAACAATGAACAAGGGCGGCAGATAACGCTTAGCGTAACGATGCAGCCCACGCAAAACAAAGCAAGTGCAACTAAAACGCCGCCGAAACGACCGATAAAGGAGAAAAAACTCAAGCGGCAAAAGCCTGTCGAGCAAAACGTGATGACCGTCAAGGGGCGGGAAAATCTGGCCATTGGCAAGGTAAGAGCAGAAAAGTATATACCGCAGGACGAGCAGGATGAAAACACCGGTGCAGCACCACTTGACCAAGCGGTCACTCCTGAATACCCAGCTGAAGCAAAGCGAAAGGGAATTGAGAGCTGCGTATTGGCGGCCGTTCATGTCTCCGTTGCTGGCGAAGTTGACCGTGTGCAAATTATTCATGCAGACGTGCCAGAATTGTTTGATCAATCAGTCATTGACTCGCAAGGCTCGGTCCGTTACTTACCGGCACGCGTGCAAGGTGAAAACCTGCCCAGTCGCGTGCTAACTGTTGTCGGTTTTACTCTCACTACGGCCAATCACCGCAGTTGTGCGAATAAATATGCCCGCGCCGCACGCGTGATAAATGCGTTGCCGGAAGATGCCGCAATAGATCGGGGTATGGTAAAAAAACTTGTGGAGAATCAGTAGGATGAGCCGCATCCCGGAAGCAATGCAGGCGGTAACTGCATACCGCAGAGCGCGCCACGAACGGGCTGGGGAGCAATCAGGTTTTATACTTATTTACGTTGCCGTAATGCTGGTGGCGATTGCCCTGATTCTGGCGCAACTAAGCCAACTGCAAGCACCGTCCCCGCTTTACATGGAAAAGCAAATCGCACACGAAATTCAACGCAGAGAGGCGCTGCTGTTGCTGGATTTTGTAATTGCCGGGTTGAGACCACAATCCGCGCCGGTGGATCCGCGCTATATCCAGTACAAGCGCATTATCGCAAACAGTCCGAGAGCGCCGTCTGAAATGGACGAACAAATTGCGTGGCTAAAGAGTATGTTGGCGCAACAGTTCAATTTCAATATTGATGATGGTAGTAAGGCATCGCCGTCCGACAAGGCGGCAGAAGAAGGCACAAAGCAAGGCGAAACTATTGGCTCCGAAATGCAAGGAGCCATGTTTGTACCGCAACAAGAGCCGATAAAGATAAAGCTTGGCATCAACTCATTTTCCATTCACATATCGCCTCACGGTAGCCTGCTCAACCTCAATGCAATCCAGTACATGGCTCTTGCACGATACCTCAATATGCTCAAAGTGCCTGAAGCTGAGGCCAGGGAGCTGGCTTCAGCAATAATCGATTGGATAGATATTGACGAATTTAAAACAGAAGGAATCGGTGCGGAATGGGAATACTATAACAAGCTTACACCTTCATACAAGGCAAGAAACGCAGCGATACAGAGCTGGCAGGAATTGAATTACATTCGCGGCATGACTCCTGAACTGGTCAGCTTATTGCGCAAT
>CAIZNF010000654.1 GCA_903934275.1 uncultured Nitrosomonadales bacterium | reverse complement strand
TTTATGAAAACGTGATCAAATGAGCCCGAGAAACCCGAGTTGTTAGTGAGCTAACGTGAAGCCGGACAGGCTGCTAGTCTCTAACGGTAAAACAAACGACAACAAATTGTCGCTTGTGGCAAAAACCTTCGGTGTGGCTGTTCGCCAAAGGCGAACCTCATTTTTCCGGCGCAGCCCGGGAAAATGCCTAGTCTCTTACCAGTTCAGTTGTTCAGCAAGTTTAAATTTGTAGTTTTTCTCTTCTCTCCTACTTGTGGGCGAAGGGGGCTTTATGGTTAATCAGGGAACTGTTTGAATAACCCTGGAAAAAGTAGTTAGCCTCTTACTATTCGTGCGTTAGCCCGTATGATGTTTGGTTTTTTATGTATTTGATACTCCTTACATTTTGGTTTCGGCTCGTCCGGCTTAGGTTGAACCTATTTCCACGGATTGAGTAGGGTGAGTCATTCGATACCCTTAAAGTCTTTGCCGTTGCGGGTAGCCAGTGGCAGGTCATGGCTCAGGGAAATTGCGGCGATCTGGCCGTCTTCGGTGGAAATGGCGTGGCCGTTACGGGCGCGCTCGGCGACGAGCAGTGCGTATTCGGTAGCGCAGTTGCCGTCGAAAGCAAGACTGTGCCCGGCAAAATCTTCGGTGAACATTTGTTCGGCCGCCGCCAGGTTGTCGCGGCGTTTGCCTGCGGGCAGCAGGGTGATGCCCAGCAGAATTTCGGCGCGGTTGATGGTGCTGACAAAAAACGAGATGCCTTGCTGCTGTTCAAACCAGTTAAGCAATTCGATAGATGGTTTCGGACGCATGAGTTCCGAGAGCACGTTGGTGTCGAGCAGGATGTCGCTCATGTCCAGTCTTCGGGTATGGCAGGCAGTCGCGCTGCGCGACGCTTGGGGATCGGCAGTTCGTCCGCATTCAGCCCGGTGAAGCGTTGGTGGATTTTCTGGGCAAAGCCAGCTCCAGCGGGTTGCACTTGCACCCCCTGACGCATGATGTCGCGCGCTTCCTGCTCTATAGAGCAGCTGTGCCGCGCTGCCTGCATGCGCAGCAGCGTCTTCAGTTGGTCGTCAAGATTACGGATGGTCAGGCCGGACATGGGGAAGCTTTCGGTGATTGCAATGCAATCATTGTAATCACGATGCGTGTCAGGGGCGACACGCAGTCTTGTCCAACGTGGTGTGAGCCTGAACAGGAGCTGTATTTCCAACGAGGAATGAGCCTGAAGCGAAGAAGTTAAAGGTAAAGGCGGTGTGGGTTGATCATCCTGATGATGGTGATCCACATGAACGAAGAGCGGCTTTGCACAATTGAGCAGGTCGAACAATTTCTCAGTGCCAGTGCTCCGATTGAGTTTTCGGCGAGTGGCGGCGATAGCGAGCGCTACAAGCATATCAGCCGGGTGCTCAAGCGGTTTGACTACCCCCGACGCGGCAAGCGCGAGCGCGGGGTACTCCTCAGGTACCTGCAACACACCAGTGGCTACAGCCGGGCGCAGGTCACTCGCCTGGTGACCCGATGGCAGCGCAACCGGTTGGCCGAGATTCCGCTGGTCAAGCGCTATGGGCGTCCGACGGTACCCTTTTCACTCAAATACACGCCGGCCGACATCGCGTTGCTGGTCGAGATGGACA
>CAIZNF010000653.1 GCA_903934275.1 uncultured Nitrosomonadales bacterium | reverse complement strand
GCACAAAATTAGTGCGCCAACAATCTCGAAACGCCCAAGTTTGGTGCAAATATTTTATGCCTCGCGTTGATGACCTATGGCACAATGCGGCACAACCATGAAGGGGTAGCTGGCACACTTCCTGCATTCGTAAATCTCAGGTTTGTTTGCTATTTAATTTAATTCTTATTTTTAGGGGAGAGTGTTATGTCGTTATCGGCAAATGATGTGTTGAAAATGATTAAGGACCGCGACATAAAGTTCGTGGATTTTCGTTTTACCGATACGCGCGGCAAAGAGCAGCACGTCGGCGTGCCCGCCAAGTACGTGGGTATGGAAAAATTTGAGGATGGCCACGCGTTCGACGGTTCATCCATCGCTGGTTGGAAAGGTATTCAAGCATCGGACATGTTGTTGGTGCCGGATCCGGTGACGGCCTATCTCGATCCGTTTATGGACGAAAACACCCTGGTGATCACCTGCGACGTGATCGAACCGACTGATGGCAAGGGTTATGACCGCGATCCGCGCTCTATAGCGAAACGCGCAGAAGCCTATCTGAAGTCCAGCGGTATCGGCGACACGGCTTATTTCGGCCCAGAGCCGGAATTTTTCATTTTTGATTCTGTGAACTGGCATGTCGATATGTCCGGCTGTTCTCTCAAAATAAACTCCGAAGAAGCCGCATGGGCAACAGGCGAAAAATTTGACGGCGGCAACACCGGACATCGCCCCATGGTAAAGGGCGGCTATTTCCCGGTTCCACCGGTCGACAGCTTGAACGATATCCGCGCCGCAATGTGTCTGGCACTGGAAGACATCGGCATCGAAGTCGAAGTGCATCACCACGAAGTGGCGACCGCCGGGCAATGCGAAATCGGCACCAAGTTCAACACGCTGGTGCGCCGCGCCGACCAGACCCAGGTGTTGAAATACGTCGTGCATAATGTCGCACACCAGTACGGCAAAACCGCGACCTTTATGCCTAAGCCTATCGTGGGGGACAACGGCTCCGGTATGCACGTACACCAATCCATCTGGAAGGATGGCAAGAACCTGTTTGCGGGCAACGGTTATGCGGGATTGTCCGAGACCGCGCTGTATTACATCGGCGGCATCATCAAGCATGCCAAGGCGCTGAATGCGATCTGCAATCCCGGTACCAACTCCTACAAGCGTCTGGTTCCTCACTACGAAGCGCCGGTCAAACTGGCTTACTCGGCAAAAAATCGCTCCGCTTCGATCCGCATCCCGCATGTGGCCAGCGATAAGGCGCGCCGTATCGAGACCCGTTTCCCGGATCCGACCGCGAATCCATATCTGTGTTTCACAGCACTGATGATGGCTGGTCTGGATGGTATCCAAAACAAAATTCATCCTGGCGACCCGGCTGACAAAAACCTGTACGACTTGCCGCCGGAAGAAGACGCGAAAATCCCAACCGTGTGTGCCTCGCTGGATGAAGCACTGGGGCATCTGGACAAGGATCGCGAGTTCCTGACTCGCGGCGGCGTATTCTCCAACGACTTCATCGATGCCTACATCGCACTGAAGATGGACGAGGTCAACCGTCTTCGCATGACTACGCATCCGGTTGAGTTCGAAATGTATTACAGCATTTAATCACGCAACGTGTAAAAGAAAAACGGGGCGCAAGCCCCGTTTTGCTTTGGGCGGCAAAAATTTGTCTGCATCCGGCGCTTGCCCTATACTTGACCCGTGCCACTTTGCAGGAGATATTGATGATGAAACTTGGATACTTGCTAGCAATAATATGCCTCAGTCCGGTTTGGGCGCAGGCGGAGATTTACAAGGCGGTTGATGCCGAGGGGCATGTCACTTATTCCAGTGCGCCCATCAAAGGCGGCAAGAAAATCATTCTGGAGCCGTTGCCCACCATGGCTTCGTCGCCGCGTGGACGGACTGCCGCTTCGCCAGAGGGTTTTCCAAAGGTGGATAGCACGATGCAGAAAGGGCGTGATGACACGCGTCGCAAAATTCTGCAAGACGAGTTGGACACTGAGCAAAAATTGCTCGAAGAGTCCATACAGGGCTTAAAGGATGGCGAGGCTAACCCCGAAGTTTACAAAGGCCAGGGCGGAAAGACCTACCGTAATGTGGCGAAGTATGAAGAAAAAATCAAGACATTAAATGAGCAAGTTGATTTGCATAAAAAAAACATCGAAGCACTAAAAATCGAGCTGTTCAAACTCAAATAAATCCATTTTGCTGGCATGTATTCTGCATAGCAAGAGCGTATGCCTGAATTCCCTTACCTTACACTCGAATATCTCGCCACAGCGGTTATCCTGCTGGATGAAGAGTCGTGTATCGCTTACATCAACCCGGCGGCAGAAAACCTGTTTGACGTGAGCGGTAAAAATTTGTTCGGGCATGCGATGCGGCAAGTGTTCACACACACCGAGCAACTGGACAATGCGATGCTGCAAGCAGTGCATAACAATGCCAGCTACATCGAGCATGACTTGGTACTGGGTACGCCAGCTCATGGAAAATTACAGTTGCGCTGCACGGCGACTCCGCTGCAATTGGATCGAAAATGTTTGCTGTTGGAATTTCACCCGATGGACAGGCCGTTGAAGCTGGCTCGTGAAGAGCAAATGCTGGATCAGACACAGGCCAATCGCCTGCTGCTGCGTAACCTCGCGCATGAGATAAAAAACCCGCTTGGTGGCATACGCGGCGCGGCGCAACTGCTCGAACAGGAACTGGAAAAACCTGCTTTGCGCGAATACACTCAGGTCATCGTGCAAGAGGCTGACCGGCTGCGCTCCCTGATGGAAAAGCTGCTCAGCCCACAAAATGCTTCACATTACAGCGCGCTCAATATCCACGAAGTGCTGGAACGGGTGCGCAGTGTGGTGCTGGCGGAAATGCCGGAGGGCCTTACGATACAGCGCGACTACGACATTAGCTTGCCCGCGCTGGTTGGCGATAAAGAGCAGTTAATACAAGCAGTGCTCAATATTGTGCGCAACGCCACACAGGCGATGCGAGGCAACGGAACTATTATTCTGCGCACCCGTGTTGCGCGACAGATGACCATCATCAAGCGCCGCCATCGCCTTGCGGTGATGATGCAAATTATTGACGATGGGCCGGGCATCCCGCCGGAATTGCGAGACAAGATTTTTTATCCGCTGGTTTCCGGGCACGCGGATGGGCATGGGCTAGGGCTGACGCTGGCGCAGGATTTCATCAGCCAGCATCAGGGTATGATCGAGTTTGACAGCGAACCCGGACGCACATGTTTTACCGTGCTGCTGCCGCTACAATGAAACGGAAAAAACAGGTGGTCCACGAAAAACACGAAAGGCACGAAATAAAATCACAAGCTGTCTCTATACGGTAATTTGCCCACTGGGTAGTGATTTATAGAGTCGGCCATTAAACAGTTTCCGTTCGCCCTGAGCTTGTCGAAGAGTTGTGTGGTTCGACAAGCTCTGATGAAACAACTAAGTATTGACTAAGCACGATAACCCCATGCTAAGTCACTACTTAACCACGAACGGATTTGTAATCTATTTGTTGCCGTCTCTATAACGTGTTGCTTATGTTTGAACATTTTCGTGTCTTTCGTGCTTTTCGTGGATAAATAGCCGTTTTTTGGATGAGCCAAAATTATGGGTGACACAATATGAAACCTGTCTGGATTATTGATGACGACCGTTCGATACGCTGGGTGTTGGAGAAATCGCTGGCGCGCGAAAATATCGAGTTCAAGAGCTTCGCTACGGCGGACGACGCATTGCGCGCACTGAGCCACGATGTGCCGCAAGTGGTGGTCAGCGATATCCGCATGCCCGGCAGCTCCGGGCTTGATTTCATACAGGCACTGCATCAACGCCACCCGCTCATTCCGGTCATCATCATGACCGCTTACTCCGACTTGGAAAGCGCCGTTTCGGCGTTTCAGGGTGGGGCTTTCGAATACCTGCCAAAACCGTTCGATATCAATCATGCGGTAGATTTGATCCGGCGCGCGCTGGAGCAAAGCCAGCGCAAATTGGGTGAGGCCGAACAATCCGATGTGATTGCCGATATCCTCGGCCAGGCTCCCGCGATGCAGGAGGTTTTTCGTGCCATCGGCAGGTTGTCGCAATCGCACGCCACGGTGCTCATCAATGGCGAATCCGGCACCGGCAAGGAGCTGGTGGCACGCGCCCTGCACCGCCACAGCCCGCGCGCCGATAAGCCGTTTATCGCCATCAACACTGCCGCGATTCCCAAGGATTTACTCGAATCGGAATTGTTTGGACACGAACGTGGGGCATTTACCGGCGCGGCCGCAACGCGGCATGGGCGTTTTGAACAAGCCGAAGGTGGCACATTGTTCCTCGATGAAATCGGCGATATGCCGGCCGAATTGCAAACCCGTTTATTGCGCGTGCTGTCCGATGGAAATTTCTATCGCGTCGGTGGGCACCAGCCGATCAAAGCCAACGTGCGCATCATCACTGCCACACATCAAAACCTTGATGAGCGCGTCAAACAAAAAATGTTCCGCGAGGACTTGTTTCACCGGTTGAACGTGATACGGCTGCGCCTGCCGCCGTTGCGCGAACGACGCGAAGATATTCCGCTGCTGGCGAAATATTTTCTGCAAAAAAGTGCGCGCGAATTGGCCGTCGTACAAAAGCAATTCAGCGATGCGGCGTTGCGGCATCTCAGCGCGCAAGACTTTCCCGGCAATGTGCGACAACTGGAGAATCTCTGCCACTGGCTGACCGTGATGACACCCTCGCACATGATTGAAATAGCAGACCTACCGCCGGAATGGCGCGATGAGGCCAGTGAGAATGCGGCAGCGCTAAGCGGGGATTGGAGTGTCGCGCTTGCGCAGCAGGCAGCACTGGCTCTTCAACGCGGCGAAGGGCGCATTATGGAGTTCTTTACCGTGCAATTCGAGCGCACCATAATTTTGCAAGCTTTGCAGCACACCAACGGGCGGCGCATCGAAGCAGCCACGCTGCTCGGTATTGGGCGCAATACCCTGACGCGAAAAATTCAGGAATTGGGGTTGGACAATCAAGGTGAGTAGAAGCGCATTGTATGTTGTTGCTGACCGAAAATTGACCCACATAGAGGTGATCTGCTGATCGAAAATTGACCCAGGTGTTCTACTTGTTCTGCCTAATTTTTGGGCAGGAGATAAATGGTGATCACTATGGAAAT